>JALOPY010000197.1 GCA_025453735.1 bacterium
TTGATGCTCCTTTGCCAGGGCTTCCAGCACATCCACGTCGGTCGAGGGTCCTGTTTTGGTCCTCTTGATAATCGGCTGTTCCATTTTTTTGAATAAAATATCTGCCAATTGCTTCGGGGAATTGATGTTGAATTCCTGTCCTGCCAAATCATAAATGATTTTATTCAACTGAAACAGCCGATGCTCCAGTTCCTTCGACATGTTTCCCAGCAATTTGACATTGAGGGAAACACCGTTTCGCTCCATATCCATCAATACGTGGACGAGTGGCATCTCGACTTCATCGAACAATTTTTTTAAATTATATTCGATGAGCTTTGGCTCGAGCACAATGCGCAGCCGCTGGGTGTAATCTGCATCCTCACAGGCATAGCGGCTTACATCTTCAATCGGCACATCTGCCATGCTGATCTGGTTTTGTCCTTTGCCAATCAAATCTTTGGTGGGAATTTTTTGGTAATTAAAATACGCCAATGCCAGGGCATCGAGATTATGCTGGCGCAGCGATGGATTGACCACGTAACTGGCAACCATCGTATCGAAATCGATGCCTTGCACATCGACTCCGGCGCGGGAGAGCACCAGGGAATCGTACTTCACATTCTGCCCGCATTTCCTGATCGTTTTATTTTCCAGGATCGGTTTCAAAATATCGAGGACAGATTTCAGAGGCAAGCCGCGAAATTTGTTCGTGGTGAATAAATCCGCCGCGGCGGTAACTTTTTCACTCACTGCTGGAATATAATATGCTTCTCCCTCCTTCCAGGAAAATGAGAGACCGACAATTTCTGCCCGCATCGGATCGATATCGGTCGTCTCCAGGTCGAAGGTAAATTGCTCGCCTGAGCCGAGTTGTTTCGCAAACTCGCGGAGCCGGGCTGCTGTCTCGATGGTTTGATAATTTGACTGTTGCGTTTCTTTAAACGTAGTAAATCGTTCCAGCATTGAATTAAATTCCAATTCTTTAATCAAGGAAAATGCCCGCGCATGATCAGGTTCCTGGCGAGCAAAATCTTCGATTTTATTCGGGATAGAAATTTCGGTGCTCAGGGTCACCAATTGTCGTGACAGAAAAGCGCTTTCTTTGTTTGCTGCCAGTTTATTCCTCGTCGCATACCGCTCGACCTTATCCAGGTTCTGGTAAACCTCATCCAGAGTTTCAAATTGAGCCAGAATTTCCAGCGCGGTTTTAGGGCCAATGCCAGAAACGCCGGGAACATTATCCGAGCTATCGCCGGTCAGGCTCATATAGTCGATGATTTTTTCCGGCGGAATTCCTACTTTTTGAATCACGCCATCCCGATCCAGAATCTCGATTTCCTCCCCTGCCCGTTTCGGATTATAGATTTTTATCGTAGGGGAGACAAGCTGCATAAAATCTTTATCACCAGTTACTAAAAAGGTTTCCATGCCCAGGGATGACGCCTGCTTTGCCAGCGCGCCCATGACGTCGTCCGCTTCCAGTCCTGGCATCTCCACGACAGGAACGTTCAACACATCGAGCACCTGCCTGATCCGGGGCAACTGCTCCCGCATCTCATCCGGCATTTTTTGGCGGGTTGCCTTGTATTCCGGGTATAGTTTGTGTCGAAACGTGGGTTCTGGCGTGTCAAACACTGCAGCGAGGTAATCGGGTTGCTGTTCGTCGATAATTTTTAACAATGAATTCACGAAGGCAAACACTGCGCTAGTATTTTCGCCTTTGGAGTTGATGAGTGGATTTTTCTGGAACGCAAAATAGGAGCGATACGCCAGGGCTGAGCCATCGATCAAGAACAGTTTTTTCATCTATTGTCCTTTGGGTAAATGTTTTTTTGCAAATCAAATTACGCTTAAAATTCAGGTGGTATCGGAATTCAGGTAAATAAATGAATTTTCAGGTTCAAAGTTCAGGGTTCAAGGTTAATAAATCTCACATGCGTGATATCTGCGTTTGAGTGAATCGTTATTAGCCAAAGCAGCTATTAATAAATAAAGCGACAACTGTAAACGGTGAACCCAGAACCTGTGAACGGTTACAAATAAATTTATCTAAATGTAACATAATTTTATCATAATGTCAACTATGAATTTTAAAAAAAAATCATCGTCTTTTTAATTGACTATTTCCAAATTATTTCTTATAATTGACCGTTCAATTTTGCTGTTTAAAAATCCTGGCATGTCATCTTTCGGGACACGAATTAAATATCTGTCCAATTTACGAATGATCCTTGCTTATAATAAGGCAAGATTGCTTTATCAAATGAGTAACTAAATTAATTCACAGTCCTTAATTTGAATTGCATTCCAGGTAACTTCGCGAACAGATCGCTACTAAAAAATTATGCAAGCAGTCTTAGCTATGATTGTTTTCGATTGATAAATGAAGGAGACTTTGAGCATGAACCAGCAAATGCACCAGCAGCAAATCAATGTGGAATTAGGCGAGAAAGAGGCAGAGGGAATTTATTCGAACCTGGCAATCATCACGCATTCGCCGGCAGAATTTGTGGTGGACTTCACCCGCATGTTGCCCGGCACTCCCAAAACAAAAGTTTACGCCCGGATCATTATGACGCCGCAACATGCCAAATCGTTATTGCGCGCGCTGGACGAGAATATCAAAAAATACGAAACACAATTTGGGGAGATTAAAATTCTGGGGGATTCAAAAGCAAAACCATTGGGTTTTCAACCAGCAGCGGAAACCAGTGCAACCGTTGAAACGACATAATTCTTTTCGAGAGTTAGGATCTGTGGGATTAATTGATAGTGAAAATAGCAGGATAATTCTGCGAGTCAGCGTCCTTGTATGTGCTGTGATTTTGAGTTTTGCGCTGTTTCCAGAAACAGCACTATCTCAAAATCCAGGTACTGCTTCACAGCTTGGATTAGGCGCGGAGATCGGAATCTGGCGACCGAACGACCTGAGCGATAATGTTACGCTTTCGTTTGTTACAAGAACAAAGGATCACCCGTATTTAGGATTTGTTCTTATGAAGCCAATGCGCTATGGACTCACTCTCCGTGGCAGTCCCGGCTATTGGAAATATTGCGATGATAGTATTCCTGAAGAAACGAAAACGATAGAAATTCTTTCCTTTCTGGTTGATTTAAAATACGCATTGCTTTCCGATGTGCGACTGTTGCCTTACGTTAGTTATGGGATTGGCTGGTTTTTAGGACGGGAGAAAAAAGAGGACGATTCTCATTTCAAATTCAGTGAAGCTTCACAGGCAGGAATCGGGGTGAATGTGGGGACCGGATTTGATTTTAAGCTGGCATCAAAAATTTTTGCTGCGCTGGAATTTCGTTATCATTATATAAAATTCAATAAGGTTGTTGCATTTACGAATAACTATAGCGGCGCGAAAGTGAGCCTCGCGTTTTATTATCTCTTTTGAAAACCGCAGGTAGTGCGCGATGCCTGTCTGCTGGGGACTATTTTTTTTGATGTTTTTTTTGCAAGCAAATTGTTATGCACCGCTAATGTGCAAGCCATAAAGGGCTTGCACTCCGAAATCATTTCAAATTAATATTCTCAACCATCCGATAACGCTCGACTTCTTCATCAAAAACCGCGACGACTTTATCCAACTCGTGATGATCTTGATTAATTTTTTCCCTGAGGCAATCAGTGACATAATGCGTAATGACAGAATGAACGCTTTCAATAACGCCCATATCATGAACCGGGATGTGGACCGAATGTTGGACAATCCTTCGTAATTTTCCGCCGCCAAAACCGGTCATTCCAACGGTGATCATCTGGTTTTTATTTGCATATTCGATGGCTTTGATGACGTTTGGGCTGTTCCCGGAGCCGCTGATGCCAATGGCGACATCGCCCGGTTCTGCCAGGTTTCTCAACTGCCCCTCAAAAATATTTTCGTATCCTTCATCATTTGCCAGGGCTAAGATAAAGGGGACATTGTCGGTGAGGCTGATGACTTTAAATCGCTTGATATCTTTTTTACCATTCAAGGTGCCTTTTGCCAGATCTTCGCAAAAATGCGATGCAGTAGCGCCGCTGCCACCATTGCCAAAAATAAAAATGCGCCGATTGCGATGATATGCTCGCTCCAGAATTTTAATAAGCTTCATATTATCACTTGTTCGAACGGAATTGCACGCTGCATACACCCGGTTGAAATAATCATTGATCATTTCCATTCGTATCTCCCCATGTTGAATATGATTTTCGTTCCGTCTTTTTCCAGGAAGAATGGAAATTCACGGTATTCTTTTAGCGCGTCCCGGACCTGGTTTTGCTTTTCCCTGGGACAGTAGAGCAGCAAAAAACCACCGCCGCCCGCGCCAGAAATTTTTCCCCCAAGTGCGCCAGCTTCTAACGCCCTGTTATACATTGTATCGATACATTCATTGGTAATCTGACTCGCCAGGCGCTTTTTCTTTTCCCAGCCTTCGGCCAGAATTGTTCCGACCTGGTCAAATTGATTATTATGAATTGAATCTCTAATTTGAAAAGCCTGGTGTTTTAATGACCTGAGTACCTCCATTTTATGGTTCGTATTGTTTTTCTGCTCCGTTAAAATTAGATCTGAGCTACGCGTTGTCCCGGTAAAAAATAGCATCAAATTCGCGCCAAAATGCCTTTTATGGCTATTGGCAAGCTTCACACGTTCAACTACGACCTCGTCATCAGGCTTGAATTGAAAAAATTTCATCCCCCCATAAGCGGCAATGTATTGATCCTGTTTGCCAATTGGCTTTCCCAGGATATCGATCTCGATCTCGCATGCTTCTCGCGCCAGTTGCTCGGCCGTCACCAATTCCCCGCAATACGTGTAAAGCGCATTCAGCAGCCCCACCGTGACGCTGCTGGACGAGCCCAAGCCGGAACCAGACGATGGAATATCAGCCAGCGTAGTTATTTCAACTCCTTTATCAACCCCGGTTTTCCGCATCGCTTCACGCACCAGATCGTGCTCGATTTCATCGACATGGTCCACGATCTCTTTTTTAGAATAATTTATATAAATTTTATTATCAAAACGCTCTTTAATAATTACAAAAATATATTTGTCAATCGCCGAGCTAATCACACACCCGGGTTCCTGCTTGTAGAAAGAAGATAAATCCGTGCCTCCGCCTGCCAGACTGATTCGTAACGGTGTTTGAGAAATTATCATGATTGTACCTGAGAAACTTTTCCTTTCGCTTTTTCAATGAACGTGAGCAGCTATTCATCAGAGAGATCGCAAAGGTCGCAGCTAAAATAAGTGCTTTGCCAACATTTCCAGTTATAATTTTTAAATCCATCAATACGGACTGCGAATTAAATAACTTACTCTTTTGATAAAGCAATCTTGCTTTTCTATGAGCAAAGATCATTCTTAAATGGGACAGATATTTATACTCATTAAGGTTTAGAATTTCATACTGATTCCATCGCTCCGAGCGATGGAATCAGTATATCTATAATTTTTTATATTGAAAGATTAACCCTAAACGAGTATAATTCGCGTCTCTAAGCAGCTTTAAATTCACGCTGCGCGCGTTCGTAATTTTCTTTTGTCCCGATATCGATGAAATATTCTTTAATGAAATAACCCTTTATATCTCCGATGAGCAATGGCAAGACATCATAGCCGATGTCCGATGGTATTTTTCTCGGCAAATAGTGGATGACTTCCGGATTGCACATATAA
>JALOPY010000198.1 GCA_025453735.1 bacterium
TTTTGAGCTGAATCAATTGCCGCCATCCATAAAAGCGCAATATTCAGACAAAGCAAAAAAGCTCGAGTTTTTGCAGCAATATATTCTGACAGAATTGTTGTATGATTCGGCAAAGCGCCAGGGATTGGAGAACGACAAAGAGGTCGTGGAGGCAGCATTTCAGGCGAAACGAAGTCTCATGGTTCAAAAACTTCTGCAAGATCAACTTTCCAGCCGGGTCAATATTACGCTTTCTGATGTCGAGCTCTATTACCAGGCAAATAAAGACAAATATGCTGAAAAAGATGACAATGGCAACGTCCTTCGCGAGAAGCCTTTCGATGAAGTTCAAAAGCAAGCGACGCAGGATTTATATATGAAGAAGCAGCAGGAAGCTTACGAAGAATTGGCACAAAAACTGATGCGTGCCGAGAATGTCCAGATTTATAATGATGTCTTAAAGTAAGGTTAGTTTCGATGATTGTCACAAGAAAATGGAGCATATTTCATTTAATTATCCTGGTTGCTGTTTTTGCTTCCTGTCTTCTCTTTGCTTCGAATGGAAAAATTTCGCTCGAAGCTAAAGTCGATAAAAGCAAAATCACGATCGGTGATTTGATCCAATATTCGATTGTCGTCACACGGGATGAAAACGTAACGATAGAAATGCCGGAATTGGGAGCGAACCTGGGCGCGTTTGAAATTCGGGAATATAATGACCCGGAACCCGAACAGCGAAAAGGAGAAATCACCCAGCGCCGCGAATATATTATTTCAACTTATGATATTGGTGATTACGAAATTCCCCCGGTGATGGTGCGCTACAGCATTGCTGGCGATTCTACCTGGAAGGAACTGGCGACAGAGACAATTAAAATCAATGTTGCAAGTGTCAAGCCGAGTGAGGCTGGCGACATTCGGGACATTAAACCGCCGCTGGAAATCGAGCGGGATTGGAAGAAAATTATTCGGTTTGGTATTGCCGGGTTTATTATTCTCCTCATCGGAATCTTGATCTTATATTTTCTCAAACGTCGCAGGGAAGGAAAGTCTTTGATTCCGCGTCGGGAAAAACCGAAGCTTCCGCCCCATGAAATTGCATTGCATGATTTAAACCAGTTGCTTGATGAACAGTTGCTCGAAAAAGGAGCGATCAAGGAATTCTATGTCAGAATTTCTGAAATCATCCGTCGCTACGTTGATGGAAGATTTTTCATCGTCGCGATTGAAATGACCACGGCGCAGCTTATCGATGCAATGAACGAGGCAGAAGTCGAAAAAGAGCATGTCCAGCTTTTAGATGACTTCCTTTTTCAATGCGACCTGGTGAAGTTTGCCAAATATTTTCCGACAGCGGAAGAGCACCAGGCAGTCATCGATCAGGCATTTCATTTTATTGATTCAACCAAAATTATTCTCGAGCCCGAAACCGGCGAAAATAGCCAGGCTGAAAAAATTGAACAACAAGCAATTCCCGAAACAATGGAATCGAGCTTAGCAACAACGCAAGCGGAGAAGGAGGTGGAATAAACAATGCTCCGATTTGCCAATCCTGAGTTTTTACTATTGCTGGGAATCATACCTTTTTTGGTTCTCTGGTACATTCAAAATAACAAGAAGGCTGGCGGAACACTAAGGTTTTCCAATATTGGAGTGATCAAGAACATCAGTCGCACTCCATCCCGGCGCTATCGTCACATCTTATTTTTATTCCGAATGATCGTCATTAGCCTGTTGATTCTTGGCTTTGCACGACCACAAGCTGGAACAAAGGAAGAAAAGATTATTACGGAAGGTATCGATATTATTCTCGCGATGGACATCTCAAGCAGTATGCTCGCCGAAGACCTGGCGCAACATCGCAATCGATTGGATGTGACCAAAGAAGTTGCAACCGAATTTATTAAGCAGCGTACCAATGATCGAATTGGAATGGTCGTTTTTTCCGGCAAAAGTTTTACCCAATGCCCGCTCACCCTGGATTACGGCATTGTGCTCAATTTTCTGAAAGAAATTCAAATCGGGATGATCGAGGATGGCACCGCAATTGGTATGGCGATTGCCAATTGTGTGAATCGACTGCGTACCAGCAAAGCAAAGAGCAAAGTTGTTATTCTCTTGACTGATGGTAGAAATAATCGCGGCGAGCTGGATCCGCTCACTGCTGCGCAAATTGCAAAGACGATGAATGTCAGAATTTACACGATTGGCGCGGGCAAACGCGGGGAAGCGATGTATCCCATTGACGATCCATTTCTTGGCAAGCGCTATGTTCCGATGAGAGTGGATATTGATGATGAAAGCTTAGCCAAAATTGCCAGCATAACAGGCGGAAGATATTTTCGTGCTACCGATAAAACCAGCCTGGAAAAAATCTACCAGGAAATCGGGGAGCTGGAAAAAACAAAAATCGAAGTGAAAGAGTTCACACGATATGAAGAACTCTTCATCAATTTCCTGGCGTTGGCGTTTGGCGTTTTAATGCTCGAAATAATTTTGGCAAACACGCGATTTCGAAGAATTCCTTAGAATATTTTTTACAATCAGGTGAAGTATTTATGTTGAGATTTGATAATTTAATATATTTGCATTTGCTCTGGTTGATTCCCATTTTGATATTTTTTTATATTCTGGTATTTCGTTGGAAACGAAAATCATTGGAGAAATTTGGGAACCTGGAGCTGATTCAAAAATTAACATCATCGATCAGTCGCAAACGCCAGATTCTAAAAGTAGCGCTAATTCTTTTTGCACTATTTTTTATGATTTTTTCATTCGCTAAACCGCAAATCGGCACTAAGCTCGAAGAAGTCAAGCGTGAAGGAGTCGATATCCTGGTCGCAATGGATGTATCGCTTTCCATGAAAGCAGAAGATATCAAGCCCAATCGGCTGGAAAAAGCAAAACACATGGTCAATAACATCATCGATCTGTTAGAAGGTGATCGTGTGGGATTGATTGCATTTGCCGGGATTCCATTTGTCCAGTGTCCGCTCACGCTGGACTATGGCGCAGCGAAAATGTTTCTGGATATTATGGATTCGGATCTCATTCCAACTCCGGGAACAGCGATTGGCGATGCCATCCTTTTGGCAGCAAAAACATTTGAACAGCGGGAACGAAAGCACAAAGTTTTAATGTTAATCACCGATGGCGAGGATCATGGGGGGGAGCCTTTGAAAGCCGCAGAAATTGCTGAGAAAGAAGGCGTGGTGATTTACACGGTAGGAATTGGCTCGGTGCAGGGTGTACCAATTCCATTGTATAACGATGCGGGACGAAATGTTGGCTTTAAAAAAGATCGTGAAGACCAGGTGGTCACCAGCAAACTCGATGAGATCACGCTGGAAAAAATCGCATTACAGACTGGCGGAAAATATTATCGCGCCACTGGCGGCGAAAGCGAGCTAAAAAAAATCTATGAAGAAATATCAAAAATGGAGAAGAAGGAGTTAGCCTCCTTAAAATTTTCTCAATACGAGGATCGGTTTCAGTACCTGCTGATTTTCAGCATCATCCTGTTGATTATCGAAGTCCTCATTCCCGAGCGAAAAAAAGTGAAAGAAGAATGGCGTGGGAGATTCTAATATGTCCAATTTCACAGAAAAGATTTTTATATTTATCATTGGGTTAATTTTGATCCCTGGAGTAGTTTTTGCCCAATCGAGCCGGCAAAAAGTGCTCGAAGGAAATAAATTTTTCCAGGAAGAAAAGTTCGATGAAGCCAATAACAAATATCGTGATGCGCTGATTGATAATCCGGAAAATCCCATTATCAATTTTAATATTGGAAATACGCTCTATAAAAAGAAAAAATTTGAAGACGCGTTGAAGGATTATGAAAAGAGTCTCTCGGTTGATGATATTATGAATCAATCCAAGAGTTACTATAATATGGGCAACTCGCTGTACCGGATGGGGAAGCTGCCAGAAAGCATTTTAGCCTACACCCAAGCGCTGAAGCTCAATCCAAACGATGAAGATGCGAAATATAATCTGGAATTTGTTCGGGCGAAGCTGAAGGAGCAAGCGCAGAATCAACCGCAAAACAATCAACAACAGCAGCAACAGCAACAACAGGATCAGCAGCAACAGGGAGAAAACCAGGAGCAAAAGAAAGAAGAACAGCAGCAAGATCAAAAACAAGAAGAGCAATCGGAACAGCAGGAACAAGAACAACAGCAAGCTGAACAGCAACTGCCCCAGGAAATGAGCAAAGAAGAGGCGGAACGAATTTTGAATGCCCTGAAAGAAGATGAAAAAGATTTGCAAAAAGAGAAGAAGCCAGCAAAATCGGGCAAGGTTCGAATCAGCAAAGATTGGTGATGTTTATAAAAACATCGCTTCGCAAATCGAAGATGTGCTTTTTCTTTAAGCATTAAAAAATGAATTAATTCCCCAACAATGAGAAGCGGAGCAAGCTGAGCTTAATCGGAGTTTTATACTCATTAAGGTTTAGAATTTCATACTGATTCCATCGCTCCAAGCGATGGAATCAGTACATCTATAATTTTTTATACTGAAAGATTAACCCTAAATGGGTATCGGAATCCCTTCAAAAAATTCTCCGTGCATCTGTGTTTGCTCTGTTGCTCCTTGTAAGGTTTTTTTAATATTTTATACATAAACTTTGGAATTCCAAGACAAAGAAATAGATTTAAGGTTTGCAATGATGAATCGGTTGAAATTTTTAGTAATTATCATATTTATTTCTGCCAGCAATTATTTGCCAGATCTTTTCGGATCTGACATTAAGATAACTGCCACAGTTGATCGAACAACCATCGGAATCAACCAGACATTCACCCTGGAAGTCGAGCTTTCGGGTGAGGGAGCAAATAAGGCAGGAGACCCGAAGTTACCAGATATCAGCGATTTCGCGACATTCATGGGAAATTCCGGGACGTCAACAAACATGCAAATTATCAATGGCAAAATGAGCTTGTCAACAACATATTCGTTCACGTTCATGGCAACCAAAGTGGGGAAATTCACTATTTCCCCGGTGATCATCAATTTTAACGGACAGGAATATAGCTCAACGCCGATCTCGATTGAGGTCGCTCAATCCACAACGCCGCCGCCACAATCCCGGCAACGAGACGCCCGAACTCCTGCTGATCAGCCTTCGTTACAAAATCTTGAAGATAATTTATTTCTGCACGTCTCGGTCAATAAAAGACGGGTTTATGTCAATGAGCCTATAATTTTAGCATACAAGATTTATACGCGAGTGACTGTGACCCAATATGGCATTGGTAAATTGCCCAACACCGCAGGTTTTTGGGCGGAGGAATTTCCTCTGGGAAATCAGCCCAAAACCTATGAAGAAATTTTAAATGGAAAAAAATACATGGTGGCGGAAATCAAGCGAACGGCGCTATTTCCAACGGACGCTGGAACAAAAACGATTGGACCGATGGAAATCGAATGCAGCATTCGCGTGCAACAGCAACGTCGCTCGATTTTCGATAGCTTTTTTGATGATCCTTTTTTTGGAAGAACAGTAAATCAAACGATTGCCTCAAAGTCACTCAATGTGGAAGTTCTTCCCCTGCCGGATGAAAATAGACCGAAAAGTTTTTCAGGATTAGTCGGGCAGTTCAATCTGTCAGCCGATGTTGACAAGACATCAATCAAAACGAATGAAGCAATCTCGCTGAAGATCAAGATTA
>JALOPY010000729.1 GCA_025453735.1 bacterium
AGTCTCCAACAATGACAGCAACGCCTTTGTCATGGCTGATTGATAGTTTTCCGTATCCAGCACGTGAAAAAGAAATCGGTCTTTTGAATTTTTGTCAAGACTCCATTTGGCTACGCCACTTTCCTGGCAGGTGACGTTTATCGGTTCGAAGCCGAAAACTGCATTTTTTTCTTTACTTTGAAAATCTACAATTTCACCGTCTTTCGTCACTGCCTTCCCCGCCAGATGAAAAAATGAAGCAGTATTCCACATATTTCGATTCATCTGGCAAAATAATGAAAACGCCTCTTCGTCTTTTGGCTGGTCAAGATAGCGCAGCCAATTGGGACAGTTGCTCTTGCTCAACATAAAAACATAAAAATAAAATATTTCTGCACCCTCTCTGATAGGAAAGGCAAAATTTCATCCTGTTTAAATTTGAAATAGGTTCCCCATTCCATGGTTCTTAGCTCGGATTGGGGCGTCAAATATTCTTCAAAACAGGGCAACCAATAAATGGGACAGGGAATTTTGAAAATGGCAGCAAAGGCAGCGGGATCGAGGCCGACATTGTATTCCAGTTCCCGCTCGCCGATTGGTTCATTCGATCCTGTTCCTGCATTCAAATAAATCGCGGCGCATTTTTCAGCGAACAATTGGGGTTCTTTTTTTCCCGCGATAGCGATATCTCTACAGGAACCGACAATGGTTATTGCAACTGGCTGTTTGGATATTTTCAAAATATCGATAACAAATTGAGCGCCAGCTTCAATAGATTTTTCTTTTGAATGAAATTTCATGGGCTGATTTGAACCAACGGCGAATGGTACATTTAATGCCGAGATGAAATTCATCTGACCGACCGACATCATATCGGGATCACCGTTTTTGTGAACGGGCGGGTAATCGATCAAAATTCCTTTTAGATCAATTTGATTTTGATACGCCAATGCATAAACACAGGCTAAGTCAAAATGATCATCAGGGTCGTTGTGCGGTCGAAACAGATCGGTTTGATGTAACAGTGAAATTTTCATTGTCGCATCCTTAATAAGTATCCTCTCAATAATTCAGGGCATTTGTAGAGAAAATTCATGAATTTTCTCTACAAACTAATCAATTATCCTGGTTTTAATATTTTTGTATTTTCCTTTCAATCCACTGTTTACAATGACCTGCTGATCTTTGGTGTTATTTTTGATCAAAAGAATCGTGCTGGTTCGGTTATGCCTGATCTGCTCTTCCTGAATATTTTCAAAAACATTGTGATCGAGCGTATAACCATTGGTGCCTTCATCTAAAAAAATTCCATTAACCTGCGAACCAACCGCCCATTGGGAGCGATAAATATCATGGATATAATTTTCTTTAATCACGCTGTTTGGTTGTTTGGACAAAGTATAAATTCCCCCGCCATCACACAACATTTTCAAGACATGGTGAATATGATTGTAGCGAATTTGGTTGTCACGCATGGCATTGTCTGCATCTGTCCAGCCCCAGCCAACACTGATTCCTGTATATGGCAAATCGAACAATTCATTATGCTCGATCACCACAGCCTGGGGGAAGCCGCACGCGATTCCGCAGCAGCCAGGATAGTCCCGGCCGATTTTGACGATTAAATTATTGCTGATGGTGTCGTATTTACAAATTTCCCGCTGATCTTCGGGATTGTAGAGATGCGTGTGTTTGATGTCCGCTTCAGAAAATTTTGCCAGCATAATTCCTGTGCCGGAGACGTCGTAAAAAATATTTCCAATAATCAAATCGTCATGTGTGCCATAATGAAAATCCAGCGCGGTATTTGAGATGATGAGCAGCGGCAATATAAACAGCGGCTGGTGGTCGGGCGAAATATTGGACATTATTCGGCTCTACTTTTACGGAATAATGTCCCGCCTGGCAGTTCAGCATTCCAGTGTCTCGGGGCAAAATCCAGCCCGAATGCGAAAATGTGATGCCTTCAAAGGTCAAATGATGAACGGGATAATCAAGCGTTCCTTGAATTCTTATCAATGTTTCCAACTGTGGGATGATTGCCTCGGCTTTCGTCATGTCCTCACCTGGTCGGGGCAAATAATAAAGCATGTTTGTCGATTTATCATGATACCATTCGCCAGCCTGATCCAAAAATTCCAGGGCGTTCTCAAAATGAAAGGCTTCATTTTCAGATTTAATCGGGTACATTCGTCGAAATACCAAATCTCGCTCAGGTTCCTGAACGGCGACATAGGCGTAATCGCCAAATTGTTCGAATGAAGCGAGCGGCAGAATTGCCTCTGCCCAATGCAGGTGAACGATCATTTCGACTTGATCAAAATTTTTCCATTGCTGTATCAAATTTTTATCAATGATAATTTCCCGATCCCGCTCATTCCAAAATTTGAGGCGATAGTATTCATCGCAATTTGGCGTTCGGGCACGAGTGGCTCGTTTTCCATTAACATAAAGCTGGCGAAACTCAGCCGAAACGTGCGCTTTGAACAGTCCATTCCCTGCCGGCAGCCAATTTCTGACTTCCCTTCCGCTTCTGATGATCGGTCTCTCATCCTTAAAAGCTTTATAAACGATTCTGTTGCCATTCTTCCCAGAATCCCGATGATCGAAAAGAATCGTATTTTTTAATTCATAGCTTCCTTCTCGAAGAAATATGATGACATCATGGTCTGTTTTATCACCAAGCTTTCGTACAGCATCTCGGGCTGCTTCAATCGTTGCAAACGGCTGTTTGATCGTACCAGGTTTTTTGTCATTGCCGTTTGGTGATACAAAAAATTCAGTTGATGTTTGTGAAAAAGCGATTGATGAAATAAGCATGAGAAGAGAAATTAGTCCGATCAGGTAAATTTTGACAATTTGATTAATGGACATCGGCTTCACTCCATTTTTAATCCCTACAATTTTAATTTTTTACATAATGGACAAAGATTTATCGAACGGATGGCGCAGATACAGCCAAATCAAAATCCGCGAAGATCAGTGTAATCCGCGTCATCAGCGTTCTATGCTTTTTTTTGGTTCTGGCTTATCCATTTTAGGTTAATTGAAAATCAAATAAATAATCGCCATGATAACCGCTAAAATCCCCCAGAGAATCCAGATTAATTTTGATTCTTGCAAGCCAGTGTACGTTTCCCTCAGTGTCGGCAGTGGAGATGGTTTGTTATTTTTCTGCGTTACTAATGAGATGCCAATCATAAAAGCAGCAAGCCCAACAAATAAATAAAATGACAGCAATAAATAATGCGGCCAATAGCCT
>JALOPY010000199.1 GCA_025453735.1 bacterium
TGGGAAATCATATTATTTCAGCGCATGGTTTGAAACGCCCTGAGACGAATACCGAGATTTTCAAGATCTTATTTGATTACGGCTATCTTGAAAATCAAGAGTATGTCGCGCAAATGACCAAAATGGTCCGGTTCCGAAATCTGCTCACGCATGTTTATGTGAAAATCAATATGGAACAGGTTTATTCCTATCTCCAGAGCGATCTTTCGCTCTTTGAAAATTATCAAAAAGTGATGTTGAAGCTTGTTTAACAAAGCGACGGGAGTTGGACTCCATCTCGGAGACGGAATCCAGCTATTGGATTTGCAATCGGAGAAAAAATGTCTTTCAATTTTTTGTGTTCTGGTCTCGGGATTTTTCTATACCTGTCACTGTTCTATCTGATCGCTCTTAGCCTGAAAGATAATTCCATCGCCGATATTGCCTGGGGCATGGGATTTATCGTTGTCGCGGTCTTAAATTTGATTCTATCGGAGCAGATTTGTTGGAGACAATGGATCGTTACCGCACTGGTATCCATCTGGGGACTGCGATTGGCGCTGCACATTTATTTGAGGAGCAGGGGCAAACCCGAAGATTTTCGTTACGCCGAAATGAGAAAAAAATGGAGTGATCGAGCCTCTCTGAAAAGCTTCACCCATATTTTCATGTTCCAGGGATTGATTCTGCTCATGATTGCTTATCCGATCATCATGGTTAATGCCAATCCCCGGGTCGGTGTCACATTTTTTGATCTCATCGGCATGTTGATCTGGCTGGCAGGTTTTCTTGTTGAAGCGATCGCCGACATCCAATTGCAAAATTTTATTCGCCACGAAAAGACACCAGCCAATCCAATTATGATGCGGGGGCTGTGGCAATATTCCCGCCATCCCAACTATTTTGGCGAAGCATTGGTCTGGTGGGGAATCTTTTTTATCGTGCTTTCGATTCCAAATGGCTGGCTGGCGATTTTCAGTCCGGTGATGATCACTTTTTTGCTTTTGAAGGTCTCTGGCGTTCCGTTGCTGGAAAAGAAATATCAAGATAATCCAGCTTATCAGGAATATGCCAGCAGAACCAGTAGGTTTGTACCGTGGTTTTCTAAGCGATAGCAGATGGACTCCATCTCGGAGATGGAGTCCATCTGTGATCCGAATCGGAGTTAAGTCGTCAGACTTTTATGTGAAATGCATGAAGGCATTCCACTCCTGTAGGAGTTGAGTAAAAAGAGAAGAAATGAAATGACTCAAATTATCCAAAACAAGCGAATGAAAATCCTGAACAAAAAATCATTGCAGCGTCGCCAATTTGTCCTCTACTGGATGCAAGCCTCGCAGCGTGCCGAATACAACCATGCGCTGGAGTACGCCATCCAGCAGGCGAATGAATTGAACAAGCCACTGGTCGTCTTTTTCGGAATCACCGATCATTTTCCCGAAGCCAATGAGCGACACTACTATTTCATGCTGGAGGGATTGCAAGAAGTTCAGGCTGCTCTGCAAGAGAGAAAGATCAAAATGGTGATTCGTCATCAATCGCCAGAGATTGGTGCGATAGAGCTATCGAAACAAGCCGATCTGGTAGTGGTCGATCGTGGCTATTTGAAAATCCAGCGCGCCTGGCGAAACTATGTGGCAGAGCGAATCGATTGTCCCCTCATCCAGGTCGAAAGTGATGTGATCGTGCCCGTGGAAACCGCTTCGCCCAAAGAAGAATTTTCAGCCGGCACGTTTCGTCCCAAAATAACGAAACTGCTACCCGATTTCCTCAGCCCGATGGCAGAAATTCAACCCAAAATTTCTTCCCTCAATTTTGAATTTGATGAGTTTGAAATTAGCGATGTTGAAAAAGCGATTACTTCATTAAATATTGATCGAAGCGTGAAAAGAGTGATTGACTTTCACGGCGGAAATTCTAAAGCGAAAAAACACCTGCAAAATTTTATCGACCAAAAATTGGATCGATACCCCGATCTCCGCAATGATCCGACACTGGATTATCTTTCCAACATGAGCGCTTATCTTCATTTTGGGCAGATCTCGCCGATCTACATTGCGCTGAAAGTGATGGAGGCAGCCAGCCCTGGCGAAGAAGCTTTTTTAGAAGAGATGATCGTCCGCAGGGAATTGAGCATGAATTTTATCTGTTACAATCCACAATATGATTCATTTGATGGACTGCCTGCCTGGGCGAAAAAAACATTGATCGAACATATCGAAGATCCCAGGGAGCATCTTTATTCATTGGAAGAATTTGAGAACGCTCAAACTCACGACCCTTACTGGAATGCCTGCCAGAAAGAGATGATGATCACGGGAAAAATGCACGGCTACATGCGGATGTACTGGGGCAAAAAAATTCTGGAATGGACAACGACGCCAGCCGAAGGCATAAAAATTGCGCTTTATTTGAATAACAAATATGAATTGGATGGCAGAGACACCAATGGCTTCACCGGCGTCGCCTGGTGTTTTGGCAAGCACGATCGCGCCTGGTTCGAGCGAAATATTTTTGGAAAAGTTCGCTACATGAACGATAATGGCTTGAAACGAAAATTCGATGCCGATGGGTATGTGAAAAAGATTGAAAACACAACAGGAGGAACAGCAGCCAATGCCTTTTAAATTTCAACGATTGAAAATTCCCGATTTGATTCTGATAGAGCCAAAAGTTCATACGGATTCACGTGGTTTTTTTATGGAGACATATAAACGATCAGAATTCATAAATAAGGGTATTCTCGAAAAATTCGTGCAGGATAATTTTTCACATTCGAGTCGCGGCACGTTGCGCGGCTTGCATTTTCAAAAGCCGCCCAAAGCCCAGGCAAAGCTGGTCATGGTGTTGAAAGGAGAGGTATTTGACGTGGCAGTGGATATTCGGAAAAATTCTGCAACGTATGGTCAATGGGTTGGATTGACTTTGTCTGACAAGAAGCCTCAGATTTTTTACATCCCCGTCGGATTTGCCCATGGTTTTTGTGTGTTGAGCGATCAGGCAGATTTTATTTATAAAGTAAGCGATGAATATTCACCAGAATTGGATAGCGGAATCCGATGGAACGATCCTGACATCGGGATTGATTGGCCGATTTCCGACCCTTTGCTTTCTGAAAAAGATCTGTCGCTGCCATTGCTGAAAGATGCTAACCAAAATGGACTCCACTTTTAAAGTGGAGTCCATTTTTTAATTAGTCAGAATTTTATAGGCAATTGGCACAACCAGCTCTACCCATTCCCCATACATTTTCCCGGAGGGGTGCAAATTATCTGGCGCCAGGTAGGTTCTGTCTTTTAAAGCCTTGCGAGAAATCGGCGTGATGTTCACATAATGCACGCTCGCCTGCAGCGATAATTCCTGATTCAATGCATTGAATTGATCGAGCTCCAGACGAATCCGGGCAGTGTCGCCTCGCTGGGCAAAAGGCGTGACGCTGTAATCAGGAATGGAAAGCACGATCACTCGATTCCTATCACTTCCGGCAAATTCGATTGCTTTATTGAGCAGCTTCAAAAAGCCTTCTCGGTAATAATTGATTCCCAAACCACGGTATTGGTCATTCACACCGATCAACAAAGTAACCAGATTGTAAACAGAATCCAACTGGCTATTCTGAATGCCACTAAACAACTCAGTTGTTGTCCAGCCCGTCCGCGCGACGACTTTGGGCTGATCAACATTGAAGCCAGAATCCTGTAACGCTTTAGCAAGTTGATTGGGCCAGCGTTCGGATTCTGAGACCGATTCTCCTATGGTGTAAGAATCACCCAGCGAGAGGATCGTTTTTGCCCTTAGAGGTTCGATATTCAGATTGTCCTTTGAGTTTTTAGGGTTTTCACACATCGTCGTGACAAACAGAATTGTAAGTGAAATCAAGACTAAACGGATCATAAAGATTTTCCTCATTGAATGTAGGACAGGTTGCCAACTTGTCCTACTTTTGATGTTCCAAAAACCATCGGTACAATTCCGGATTATTGTATGTTTCAGTCCATGAATCGTGGCTGGCATCCGGATAGATGGTAAACTTAATATTTCCGCCAACTTTTTTCAATGCTTCAACGATTTCTTCGGTGCGCTGAATAGGAACAACCGCATCTTTCGCTCCATGAAACGCCCAGACAGGAATATCCTTGATTCGAAATGCCATCCAGGGCATGCCACCACCACAGATTGGCGCAATGGCAGCAAATTTTTCAGGATACATCATCGATAGCGCCCAGGTGCCGAATCCGCCCATGCTGAGACCGGTAAGGTAAACGCGATTTTCGTCCACCCGATATTGGGCTGTGATTTTATCCACCAAAGCATTGAGCGCTTCCAGTAGCCAGGGATCGACCCACCATCGGTCGATTGGGCATTGCGGCGAGATGGCAATAAACGGGAATTCTTTTTGCTGCTCGACAATTTTCGGAATGCCATGAATTTTCACCAGATTCAGGTCATCCCCCCGCTCTCCCGCGCCGTGGAGAAACAAAATCAGGGGATACTCTTTTTCAGTGCTAAGGTAATTCTGCGGAAGATACAGCAGGTAGTTAAGACTGATCGTTTTGGTAAGCTTCTGTTTGAATGTTTGCGGTGTTTGACCAATTGTTTCCACAGCTTGTCTCCTTGTTGTTGCACAGTTACTGAGCAAGAAAAATAGTAAACACGAAAAAAGAAAGACTCTAATTTTCATTTTATACAGCTCCTTTCAAAGAATTTGAAAAACAGTAATCTATTCAAACAGATAAGCCACCACTCGATTATCAAAAAATGTCGGGATCAACAATAGGTTTTTCTCGGGAATAAATTCAATATCTGCTGAATTGATATTGGCATCCGCGGTATTCATCAGCTCTTTCACTTCACCAGCCGAGCTAACAAATGCGGTCTTTCCCTGCAAGTCCGATACAAGGAAATTCCCTTTGCCATCACTTTGAACTCCGTCGATACCGAAGCCAGTTTCAGCAATGGTTGTTATCGACTTATCGGTCAAATCAATGCTTTTCAAGAAGCCATCGCCAGTGCCGACAAATAATTTGCCCTTTTCAAAAAACAAGCCATTGGGGCGAGAAATTAGCTCATCTTGCAGCCACGTCTCAAGCTTGCCCTCTGAAAATTTGTAGATAACGCTGTTCTCCTCTGACATGTCTGAAATATAAACGTTGCCCAAATCATCTACCGTGATGTCGTTTAAAAAGACCGCATTTTCAGCAGGATATTTGTTGATGATCTCACCCGCCTCGATGTCGATTTCCACCAGATGATCGATGTCAGTTACATAAAATTTATTCTGCCAGATGCCCGATCCCTTGGGCGCATTCAAACCCGTCACCCATTCCAGGTTTTCGATTTCGCCTGTTAATGTCGCTTTTGAAATAAATCCTTTGCCGTTCTTTTCCAATGGACTGCCATTGATGTTGGAAACAAAGAGAACATCCCGACTTGCATCATAGAGAACAGATTCAGGCACTTTGAGCATTTGCGGGGTCGCCCATTGTTGGGTGAGTTGCGACTTCAATACCTGGGACGAAATGGATTCTGAGTGCTGTTTTTTTTCACAGGACAAAATAAAGAGAAAAATCATACCAACTATAGCCAAAATAAGTTGCTTTTTCATTTGAACCTCCATCATTTGTCAATTTAAGTATTTGAATGATCAATTA
>JALOPY010000200.1 GCA_025453735.1 bacterium
TCCAATTTTTCCATGGTTTCTTCAAATGTCTTTTCCGCCACCTGATCCTCCAATTATAATGTATTGTATCGGAATTTCAAAGTTTGTGTAAAAATACTCTAAAAAAATCTTACAAGGAGCAACTACCCTGCGGGCACAGGGGAGTTAACGGAAACTCACGGAGATTTTTGTGGAGGGATTTTTTTGCGCTTTTAATACTCCGTTTAAGCTCCGCTTGCTCCGTTGCTCATTGTAAGGAAATTTCTTAATTATTGAATGCTCCCAAAAAATGCAGCATATTCAATGCTCCAAAAAAACGGCGCATTTTCAATTTACAAAACTATACTTTTTGAAAAACTCACTTCAACAATTTTATCATTTTTTATTTCTCAATATTTTTTGCAGGATGCACATCTGTCACTTCTCCGGAAATATCTCCCTGGTAAAATTGTACTTTTATCTGCTCGTGAACCTGAAGCGTTTCGGCTGATTTCACGATAGAATTATCCAGAAGGCGATAGCAGACGCTATAGCCTCTCTTCAAAATTGATTGCGGCGCTAACGAGTGCAGCCGTTGGGTTACACTGTTAATTTTATTCGTCAGCAGAATCAAGCTATGCTCCATGCCAAGCTGAAGCGAATGGGTCAATTCATCCAATCGCTGCTGATTTTGTCGAATGCGATCTGGGGTGCGAAGAAAGCCATAGCTATTGACCAGGTTCCTCAAGCGTTCTTTCTGGTATTGAACCTGGCTTGCGGTAATTTCACTCATTCTTTTTTGATAATTATGAATCTGATTTTGCAGCTCGACACGATCAGGAACAGCCAGCTCTGCCGCTGCTGAAGGTGTTGGCGCGCGCAAATCCGCAACAAAATCGCTGATCGTAAAATCGATTTCATGCCCGACAGCCGAAATGACCGGTATTTTGGAACGAAAAATTGCCCTTGCCACTGCTTCTTCATTGAACGCCCATAAATCTTCCAGCGACCCTCCTCCCCTGCCGACAATCAATACATCCACTGCGCCATAGTCATTAAATTCATCGATTGCGGAGGCAATTTCTAATGCCGCGCCCTCTCCCTGGACTTTTACCGGCTTCAAAATGATCTCGATACCTGGGAAGCGACGATTCAAAATATTAACCAAATCCTGAATCGCTGCGCCGGTGGGCGAGGTCACAATCCCGATCCGCTCTGGATAAGGCGGAATCGGTTTTTTAAATTGCTCATCGAACAATCCTTCTTCTAGAAGTTTTTGCTTGAGTTGTTCGAACGCCAATTGCAGCTCGCCAATGCCGGCAGGTTGCAGCTTGACCACATCGAATTGGTAGTAGCCCCGTTTTTCATAAACAGATATTTTTCCCAGTGCCAGAACTTTCATGCCATCCTGGGGAGTAAATGTGAGCGCCAGATTGCGATTGCGCCACATGACGCAAGGGATTTGCGCGTCCTTATCTTTTAATGAAAAATAGAGATGCCCGGAGGTATGAAATTTTAAATTTGAAATTTCACCTTCTGCCCAGATAACCGGGATCGATGCCTCCAAAAGGAGTTTGATCTCGCGTGTCAATTCGGTGATGGAATAAATATGTTGGGCATCAAGCTCTGAATGAATTTCCAGCATGAATCTGAACCTTTTTAAAAAGAATCATGGGCAGCAATCTGATTAAAATCTTTTTTATTTTCTACAATTCTCAACGTAAAACTAAATGTCGTGCCTTTTCCAATTTGACTTTGCACCTCGATTTTGCCGCCATGGCTATTGATGATCTGTTGCGAAATCGGCAATCCCAGCCCCGTGCCATTCGGCTTCGTTGTATAGAATGGATTGAAGAGCTCTTCCAAATTTTCCGGAGCAATGCCCGGACCAGAATCTGTCACGCTCACTCGAATCAGATCGAATTCACGCCGGCTTGCAATGTGCAGGTTCCCGTCCTCAGGCATAAACGAAATCGCGTTCTGGATGAGATTTATTAGCACTTGTTTAATTTGCTGTCTGTCGCAAAATATTTGAGGAAGCGTGGCATCAAGCTCTTTCTGGAGATGAACGCCTTTTCCCCGTTTCATTTCATCTAAACCAAATAGCGTACAAGTTTCAGCAATGATTTTATTAATATCGGTAAGCTGTGGCTGGGGCCTGGATAGTTTAGAAAAATTGAGTGTGCTTGTCAAAATTTTCTCCAACCGACTCACTTCATCCACAATGATTGCCGAAGCATTCTGCAAATGTTTTTCGTTTTTTCGGAGCGAAGCTTTCTGGATTTTTCTGGCAAATCCGCCAATGGTAACTAACGGGTTCCGAATCTCATGCGCGACATGAGCGACCATTTCGCCAATCGTCGCCAGACGTTTGGCATGAAGCAACTGGTCCTGCATCGTTTTCAGTGCTTCATACGCGTTGTGCAATTTATTTTTTTCTTCGTCCAATCGGGCATAGGTTTCAGCTCGTTCGATGGCTAATCCTGCCTGGTTGGCAAATAATGTCAACAAATTGATGCGCTCATCATCGATAGGCTGATTACTAAATTGATTATCGGCAACAACGACGCCAATCGCTTTGTTGTTCGCAATCAACGGCACCACAATAAATTCGCCCACATTCAGTTTATCCAGCAGGTCAGGGGCGATGCCGACGTTCATTTTATCGCGATCGAGCCGAAGCGATTGTTTTTGATTTAAAGCCTGAATCAGCAGGCAATCATTCCAGCTCAAAGGCACGATTATTTGTTTTATGAGTTGGTTAATCGGATCACCATCTGTCGTTCGAACCCGCCGTCCAAATCTTTCAAGAAACCTGGGAAGCGGGATATTCTCCTTCGAGAGTTCATTCCAGATGCGATATGCCTCTTCGCCACTCACAGGCCCTACTCCCATTCGACCTTCGAGCGCCTGTCTTTCCTGGTTTTTCAGCAAGATTATCGCGCGGCTAAATCCCATGGCACATCCTGCGGTAACAGCAGTCAGGATGAGATGTAATAACTCATCAAGGCTCATGGCGCCCTGCATAAAATCGCTTATCTGGGCAATCATCGCCAGACCATGCTCGCGTTGTTTCGAGCGGGTAACATCATGAATTAAAAAGATTGCCCCGTGAGCCTGGTGTCGATTCGTTTCAGCCAGCGGGATCCCTGCAAGTACTAATTTGTAGCGACGACCGTCGCGATCATTAAAGTCAAACGGCTCGGTTTTAAATGTTTTTTCTTCCTGCAAAACTAACTTAGCAAATGACATGACTTCTTGATATTTGAACAAGTCAATATCGAATATTTTTTTGCTAATAATATTTGCTGCAGAAATACCACCAATGATTTTAGAAAAAAATGTATTTGTTTTTAAAATCTTTCCTTTTTTATCTGTGGATACCAACCCGATGGGGATAGTATTGATGAGCAATTCCAGCTCGTCTTGAGTTTTCTGAAGGTCGAGTTGCAGCCGTTGATTTTTTGATTTGATTTCGGAAATGACAAGGACATTTTCGATAACGTTCAATAGCTCACGAAGCCCAAAAGGCTTCTGTAAAAACACACTGATCCCTTGTTCCAAGAAATGATCCCGAACCGCGGGATCAAATTCTTTTCCCGTCAAAATTATTACAGGTGTCTGCCTTACTTCGCGATAATCAAAATTGGATATTAGTTCATGATAGACTTGATCTCCATTCTTATCCGGCAATAAAAAGTCCAATAGAATGACATTTGGTTTCTGTTCTAAAATTGAACGAAGTCCCTGCGAACCAGTGTGGGCGGAGACCAGTTGAAAATCCTCCTTTTCTAAGAATGCTTTTGCAAGATGATGCAGATTGACATCATCATCAATAAGGAGGATTTTCCGTCGCATTTGCGTCATTATATTTTTGCCCTAATGATCATAATCACAATCATTCCGCCACAAAAGAGATCAAGCCTAATATGAACCATGAAGTTTTTTAGAAACATTCCGACAAGCACTATCTGCTGCAGATTTACTATCATTTGCAGTTGGTAATTACTAAAAAACCTCTTCAGATGCTTCGGCATCGGCAAATGCCGAAGCAATAAGAGAAGGCTGAATAAAATCGCTTATCTAATTTTCTTTTTATGGCGATCTTTTCTCAAACGTTTTTTTCGTTTGTGCGTTGCTATCTTATGTCTCTTTCGTTTTTTGCCACTCGGCATATCTCACACCTCCTTGCATTTTAATTTAGTTGATTACACTTTTAATGTCTTATATTTTAATATACAAATAACTCCAGGAAACTGACCGGTCACTCGCTGTGACCAATCAGTGATCGAATGCCTGCTATTTTACTATATAAGTAACTCCAGTAGAAAAATATTCCGCTAAAAATCCCAGTCGAACGGGACGCACTTTCACGTTGAATCGCAGCGCCTGTCTTGGTCGAACAAAGTAGCGCAATTTTTTTATGATCTCCAAACCTGCCTGGTGTCCCAGGTTTTCAAACTGCTGCATCGTGATTCCCGTTTTATAATTATGGAGATGCGAAGCCACATTGTTTCGCTCAATTTTCTCCAGCGCCCATCGATACAAAAATTCTGGCAATAACTGAAGATAAGGAATATATTTTAAAAATGAGCTCATCACTTGTTGATGCCCGCCAAAGGGTGATCGAAATGGCGGAAATGAGATGATGATGATGCCATCTTCAGATTGCATCTGCTTTATATTTTTCAAAGCCGGCAGCTTGTTTTCGAGATGTTCAATGACATCAAGCATTAAAATAATATCGTATTTCTCCTGGCTCGAAAAAGCCTGGATGTCGCCGCTTAAAAATTTAATCGGTGCTGCGCTATTTGCCCGCGCATAGTCAACTCGTTTTTCGCTATACTCGATCCCGGTGCACTGATACCCTTCCTGCTGAAACGCAGTCAGGACGCCGCCTTCGCCACACCCAATATCGAGTATCGTTTTTCCTGTGGCATAAGGCTTCACAAAATGTTCTAAATAATAACGACCAATTTGCATCTGGTAATCTCGATAACCAGAGCGGTCATGACTTGCCGTCATGCCAAAGCGTTTCAAACGATTGAAAAAACTCATTCAGGATTCCAATACCTATCTTCAGTAGTGGCGTTTATTTATCCAGCTCGAATTGATCATCAGGCTCAAACGGCGCATTGACTTGTCCGACCAGATCCCTGGAACAGCGAAAAACCGGCATTTTTCGGGCAGGGATAAGAACCTCTTCGCCGCTTTTGGGATTGCGCCCTTTCCGTTGTTTTCGCTGCACGAGCTTGAAGCGACCAAATCCTCGAATGTCAATCACATCGCCTTTTTTTAATGCATAGCTGATCGTTGCAATTACTCCATCGACAACGGCACCGGTTTCCACTTTGGTCAAACCCGTCCCATCCGCAACGATATTAATGATATCTCCTTTGGTCACCAGCAACATCTCCCTTAAATTAATGACATGTCGAACAATTTTTGCTCGAACAACTGCTGCAAGATGAGGAGCCTGTATTTGCCGAAGCGCCAGCGCCAGAAGTAAATCCGAACATCGACATCAATCTTGCAACTTTCGAGGAATGACATCCCGGACAATGAATCGAGACATTATTGCTATAATGACTGATCAATTCATCAAATCGCTTCGAGCACTCAAGACATTCATATTCATAGATCGGCATTG
>JALOPY010000201.1 GCA_025453735.1 bacterium
TTTTTTCTGATCCCAGGAATCGGATTGAGGATCGTAGACATAAACCGTTTTGAGTGCACTCGACCACATTCCCAATGATCCTCCAAAAACATAAATCTTACCTTGAAATGCGCAGACAATTGGATAACACCTTGCTGCGGGTAAATTTGCTTTTTTCTCCCAGGAATCAGTGGCTGGATTATAAGCCTCAACAGCGGCTGTCGCTGCGCTCGCCGGAGAACCGCCGATCACATAAAACTTTTTATCGAAAACGCACCCACTTGCAAAAGTACGAGCGGTTGGCAATTTTGCCTTGTAAATCCATGTGTCAGTTTGCGCTAAACAAATCGCTTGCGAGATAAAAAACATACTGATCAGATACATCGATCTTCTGAACATTTTAGTCTCCTCCATGTGAATTTGATAAACTACGCTTTATTCGCCACAAAACGTTTTGCGCTTTGTGACGGGCAAGCAGAAGCTGAATTTCATTCGATGAACAAAAGTTAAGATTATTGTAGAATGAAAATCGCACGACGGCTTGCCTGTCTCTGTACGAGCCTATGGATAACCATTAACATAACGCTTTTTACTTTTGCAGTATGAGTTTCTTTGCATCTGAGTATTCTCCAGCCTGTATTTTATAAAAATATAATCCGCTGGGCAATCCTTTCGACTGCCAGGTGACTTCATGCTCACCGGCTGGTTGAAATTCATTGACCGCGGTCGCTATCTCCTGTCCGGCAAGATTATAGATCGTCAACACGACGTGGCTTGCTGTGGCTAACTGGTATTTTATCCTCGTCGTCGGATTGAAGGGATTGGGATAGTTTTGATAGAGTATGAAATATCGGCGTTGGGGAGTTGCCTTAGTAGCGACACTCAATGGAGTCACATTTCTGTAAAAATACAAACCTCCGTCGAATTCACCAGCAAAAAAATCATCATCGCCGTCGCCATCGATATCCACGAAGCAAGGAGCGCTTTCATAACCGGTATCAAGCAAGGTAAAACTTTCTGTTTCAAGACTCAAGGCAGGATTTGTAGGTGTACCTGTGTTGCGGAAAAAATTTATATTGCCGGAATTTTCTCCGATAAAAAGATCCAGATCGCCGTCCTGGTCAATGTCCGTAAATGTGGGCGTGCTGAAGAGTCCGACATCGATCGTTGCATAATTTTCTGTTTCAAGCGTAAAGATGGGATTTGTGGCGGTACCGGTGTTGCGATAAAAATTGATGTTACCATCCCGTTCGCCAATGAACAAATCCAGATCGCCATCATTGTCAATGTCTGCCAGTGCGGGCGTGCTGAGCAATCCGACATCAATGGCGGCAAAGTTATTTGTTTCCAGCGCAAAAATCGGATTGGTAGCAGAACCGGTATTGCGGAATAAATTAAGGTTGCCTTCTCGCTCGCCTGAAAAAAAATCAAAATCTCCATCGTCGTCGATATCGGCAAAAATGGGAGTACAGCGATCGGCAACAGAGATCAAACTCTCTGTTTCGAGGGTAAATATGGGAGTTGTCGCCGAGCCGGTGTTGCGGAAAAAGCTCAGATTACCTGTTTCAATGCCAATAAAAAGATCCAGGTCCGCATCGTTATCGATATCCACGAAGGTGGCATTGCTCAAGAGACCCAAATCCAAAATGATTTCTGAAACGAAATTTTTTGCTTCAAGGGTAAAACTTGGAATTGAGGTAGTACCGCGATTACGAAAAAAAATTATTTCGCCGTCACGATCCCCGACGAACAGGTCGAAATCCTGGTCATTGTCAATATCTGCTATAATGGGTCGGCTGTGTCCTTCAACATAAATTGCACTATAGTTATCTGTTTCAAAGGTAAACGCTGGATTGGCGGCAGTGCCGCTATTCCGATAAAAGTGAATTTTGCCATCCTGCTCGCCCACAAAAAGATCGAGGTCTCTATCATTATCGATATCGACAAAGACCGGGGCACTTTCTGAACCGACATCGATCGAGTCGAGATTCTCGGTTTCGAGTACAAAGACCGGGATGGCGGCGGTGCCAGTGTTGCGGAAAAAATTGAGATTTCCTTCTTTTTCTCCCACAAAGAGATCATAATCGTTGTCATCATCGATATCGATCAAGGTGGGAGCTGTTTCAGTACCAATGTAGATAGATGTGAGGTTTTCGCTCTCGAGTATAAATATGGGATAGCTCGACGAGCCGGTGTTGCGGAAAAAGTTTATGTCGCCCGAATACTCTCCAACGAACAGATCGAAATCTCCGTCATTGTCAATGTCGGCAAAGGCAGGGGCGCTGCGAAATCCGGAGCCAATGGAAACCAGCTTTTCTGTTTCAAATGTAAACGCCGGTTCGGTGGCGGTGCCGGTATTACGGAAAAAAGTTATATCGCCATCTTCTTCACCAGAAAAAAGGTCCATATCACCGTCATTGTCGATGTCGACCAGGGTCCCATGGGCAAGACTCATTCCGCCGGCAAAGGGGCTAGACAGAGATTCTCCATTGATGATAACCGGGATGCTTTTTATTTCCGGCTGGAATTGAAATTCCTGGGCAAAACCTGTGCTTATCGGAAAAATCAAAACGAAAATCACTGTGAATCGCGTTGGAAAAAATTGGAACATGCTGCACCTCCATTTGACTGATTCAGCGAGTTTTAATTTGGCACAATTCTTATTCTACAAAAATCTACCACCCAATTTTGAGCTGGGCAAAGTAGGCATATTCATTTACAAACCGATCATACGCATAAGCGCCATCAAGATGGAGCAATTTGAAAACATTCAATCCCAGTCCCAATGCAACTCGCTGATCCGAAAGTCCGAGTCGGGGAGTGACCGTCAGGATATTTTTTAGTGCATTCCAGCGATATTCGGTTCCCAGGTGAATTCGATCTTCAGTCTTTTCGTAGCGGGAATCATTCTCTGCGATATCCACCCAATCCAGGGCAATATCCCAATTCTTTGTGAATGAATGACAAACGCCAAGGCTCATGATGAACGGCACTTTCAATTCAAATGGTCTGGTAATGGTTGTTTCCCATGTCACCAGTGAGTCGACTTGTCCCTCACGCGGAATAAGCCTATAAAATTGGAACTCGGTATCAATCGATTTTTTAATTTCTTGTATAGGAAAAATATTTTGAAATGTAGCGCCAATCGAAGTTCCGGATTTAAATTGGTAGTGCGCTCCAAGATCGGCAGTGACGCCAGTGATGTCGGATTTAAATTTATCCCAAGCATTGCTGATGATCTCATCATAATCATCGACGGCAATTCTGTAGAGCAAAAAGCGTCGGTTAATTATTTTGAGGTTTGCCCCGATGGTTAAATTTTTATTGATTGGCAATCCATATCCTGCCGCTCCGACAATGTCAAAATAGGAAGAATAGTAAGCAGTCGGATAGGCTTTGTCAGAAAATTTTCTGGGACCAATGATTGCCGGAGCTAATGCCGCGGTCAATTGAACGATGGCTCGTGCGGTTTCAACAGGATTTTCCAGGGTAGTTGGGATGTCTATTTCAAGCAATGATTCGAAAGTCGGGCTAAGCTCAAGCATGAATCCTGCCTGACCAAATCCGTATAATGAAAAGCCGAAATTGCCAATCTGGGCACTTATTCCTGGCAAGAGATTTATTCCATGGATTTTGGGATTGTCACCTGGCCCCGTGACTTCGAGGAATAAATCATTGACAAATACCAAACCCTCCTGGATATCATTGAGCGCCTGCAATTTCTGTTCATTGGATGCTCCTGGTTGCGTCAATTGATCGAGTCCATCCCAGATTTGATTCAGCGAAATCGCCTCTTCAAATTCTGCGATATGTTGGCTGAGATAATTGGCAGCATCATAAGTGGCGGAAGGCATACCTGCCTGTATCCCCAGGAATTCGATGGAAAACCTTTTGTGTCCCAGCAATGCGGGATTGTACATCATTGCATTATATGTTCTTCCATTCGCAATTTGTGTATTTCCCATTCCGATTGCACGGACGTCCATAGCATTCGCCGGGTAGGTCAAATGAACTGTTTTGGCAGTTTTGTACTGATGCGGAAGCTCCGTTGCTTGAGGAAATGCGCTGGCAGCGATAAACAGAGACAGCAAAAGACTCAGTAATGTTCGCAACATTGTGATCCCTCCGATTTTGAATTATGTTTTTATTTGCTTATTAAATTTACTATTTTAGCTGCTCATTAATTTCTATCAGCGTTTTTGTTGCATTTAAATCTGTTGGATTTTTTATTTCAACAGTTATCCCTCTTATTTTTCCATATCTTTTTCCGTTTATAAATCCATCAATGTATCCTTTCTTTAATTTGCTCTGTCTTATCAATTCTTCAGCTCTATCAGGAAAATAAAAAGTCGTCTCAAATTTATGTTGATAAACAGAAATCCAACATATCGTTTTTTTCTTCTTTGTTAACTTAAAAAGCCAGCTCTTCCCATCATTATAGTAGCGCCATTCTCCCGAAAATAAAGGATAGCTTTCCTTTATAAAATCACTAAATGAATCCCACGTATTTTTTACATCTCCCAGATAGCGGCTCAAAACTTCATCATCTGGATATTCATCTTTGTTATTTAAACAGGGCTTTTCCATAGATTCCTCCTGAAAGCTATTTGGTACTAAGAGTTTGCTTTTTATTTTTGCAGTATTAATTTCTTTGTTTCCGAGTATTCTCCAGCCTGTATTTTATAAAAATATAATCCACTGGGTAATCCTTTCGACTGCCAGGTGACTTCATGCTCACCTGTTGATTGAAATTTATTGACCAGTGTCGCTATCTCCTGTCCCGCAAGATTATAGATCGTCAACACCACGTGGCTTGCTGTGGCTAACTGGTATTTTATCCTCGTGGAAGGGTTAAAGGGATTGGGATAGTTTTGAGATAATGAAAAAGATTTTGTTACTGAAATCAGTGGCTCCTCAATCACTTTTGTGTAAATAGCACCCGTATAAATTTTCAAGTCACTGAAAATACCTTTAAAAACTACACCATCACTAAAATCTGAAAGGCTGATTGTTTTATCCTTGCCGTGAACCATATCAAACTTAAAGCTGATCGCAAGTGAATCATCCAAATAAAGTCTTCCAATACTATCACTATAGGTGATGGTTGCTTCATGCCAGGTATCCAACGAGTAAGCAACATCACTGGTCAGATAGTTACTATTATTGTACTTCATGGCAACAGTGCCATTTTGATTTAAATAATATTAGCCAGGTATATATTATTAAGTTTATTAATAAGTATAATAATACAGTTGCGAGAGCTTTCATTAAAAGTATATTAGAATATATAATTAAATCTGAAGATTATGATAATGAAATTAAAATTAAAATGCGAATGATTGAACTGCCAAAAATTACAGGTTCTAAAAAAGAAAGGATAGTTGATTTTATTTCTAAAGAAGAAGTCCATATTTTGGCAGAAAATACAGGAAATAAAAGAAATAAGTTAATGGTCTTAATCTGCTTTTATGCAGGTTTAAGAGTTGATGAGCTTTTAAAAATAAGACCTTATAGCTTTAATTGGATTGATTGGATTAAAGATAAATCTAAAACAGGTGAATTAAAGGTTATTGGTAAAGGTAATAAAGAAAGGATTGTTTTAATACCATCTAAGTTA
>JALOPY010000202.1 GCA_025453735.1 bacterium
CCTGCCCCATCGCCGGCAGAGCGTTGTCCTGCAACATGCACTCGCCCGCTTTATCGCAGATCGGACAATCCAGCGGATGATTGATCAAGATGAACTCCAGCATAGCTTTGCGCATCTGGGCGATCTCAGGTGTGTTGGTGTAAACGATCATCCCTTCGGCGACAGGCGTCATGCACGAAGGCTGCGGTTTGGGATTCCGTTCGATTTTCACGAGGCACATGCGACAATTTCCGCTTTTAGTGAGATGTTTATGGTAACAAAAGCGGGGAATGTAAATCCCATTTTGCTCGCAAGCATCGATAATCAGAGTTCCCTCGGGAACTGTCAGCTTTTTTCCATCAACTGTTAGCGTCACTTCTTTCATATTGTCTATTATTTTCAGTTTTAGTTTTTCATTGATAGAGTTTAGTAGTTAAGTGAGTTAAGTGGTCGAGTGAGTTTATCCACTACCCAATTACCTAATCGCCCAGTTACCTAATTACCTGTTGGAATCTTTCAAATTTCCCACCGTAGGGGCATTTGCCTTTTTTGACGTGTTCTTCAAATTCTTCTCGAAACTGTTTCACAAAACTATCCACTGGCCCGCAAGCAGCATCGCCGAGGGGACAGATGGTATGAAATCCAATATGTTTCGTTATGCTGCTTCCATTTTGCCCTGTCCTGCTTCGATGCGTTTCACAATTCGATATAGCCAGCCAGTTCCTTCCCGACAGGGGGTGCATTGGCCGCAGGACTCGTGGTAATAAAAATGCGTCAGCACTTCCAGCAATTTGACCATGCAGGTTCCTTCAGCAATGACCATGACGGCGCCTGATCCCAGGCTGGAACCTGCGGCGGCGATGGATTCATAATCAATGGTCATCAAGATCCGCCTGGAATGACGGCTTTGAGCTTTTTCCCGCCCAGCATTCCGCCGCATTCTTTATTGAGAAAATCCATGAACGGATAGCCCATCACGACCTCATAGACGCCTGGCTTGCGGACATGTCCGCTGACCGAAAGCAGCTTGGTACCCGATGATTTATCCGTACCAATCGATTTATATTTATCCCCGCCATGCTCGATAATATACGGGACTGAAGCCAGCGTCTCGACATTATTGATGATCGTGGGGCAGCCATAGAGCCCTTCGATGGCTGGAAACGGCGGTTTATTTCTTGTCTGTCCTTTTTTCCCTTCGATTGAATTCATCAGACCCGTTTCATCCCCGACCACGTAAGCACCAGCGCCCTGGTGTACAGTAATATCGCAGACGTAATCCGTCCCTTTGATTTTCTTGCCCAGATAGCCAGCATCATAAGCTTCTTTGATCGCTTCCTGGGTTCGCCGCAGGGCAAAGCCATATTCGCCACGAATATAAATATAAGCGTGTTTGGCTTGAATGGCATAGCTGCTCAGAATCATGCCTTCGATGAGCATGTGGGGATTTTCTTCGAGAATCACCCGATCTTTGAAAGTACCAGGCTCACCTTCATCGCCGTTGCAGATCAAATAGATCGGCTTATCCGTCCCCTTTGGCAGGAACGACCATTTGATACCTGCAGGGAAGCCAGCGCCGCCTCGTCCCCGAATGCCGCTCTTTTTGACTTCGTCGATGACTTCTTCGGGTTTGAATTTGCCCAATTTTTTTGTGATGGTCTGGTAGCCACCTCGTTTGAGATAGCTATCTAAAGTATGGCTTTTACCGTTTTTTTCATAATTAAGAAGGATTTTAAAATCTGGCATAATTATCTCTTTATGCTAAAGCTTTTTAGAACCTTTGTCCACTCGAAAGGTTGCGGACTTTTTCATAATTTTGGTTAATGTAATAAAACAAAACTTGCCTTACGACTTCCATATTAACATATTGTATATCGGTTTCCAACAAACTTAATACCTGCGCTTGCCAGTTTTTTCCGTTGGGGACTGGCTTGAGAGAATGTGACCGAACCAGTAGCAACCCAGACATATTCACGAGTTAAACTCAGAAGGTCTGGCGCAGCATCTGCCGCCCAGGATTTTAGCCAACGAAGTTTAGCTATTACGACATTGACATCACCTGTCGATGAAGCTGGATGCACCTCAATCCAGATTGTCCAATCAGTAGTTTGGTCATTTTTGATGCCAACTGCATAATCCCAACGAGGCTTATCAGGAAAAGCCTGGCACAATACCGAATCCACATCTACACTGCCTGCAATATCACGAGGACTGGTGCATGTAATGTGCTCGGCATCTGCACGTTTAAATGCTTGCAATCCAGCGCAATAGGCATCCTCCAGTGCAGGCGTATTTAAAACAGCCTCCCTAAATTTCATCTGGCTGCCCCATGAGCTACGGCTTGAGACACGACATCGGCGATTCGGCCGCTAAATTCGCTAATTCCGCCCCAGCCTGATTCCAGTTCATTGCTTGAGCCAGGATCGAGCTGGGAGATGTCATGCGCAGTGCCTTCACGGTCGAAGAAATATACCTGCATAGCTTTTTTAAGAGCCGCCTCTGCCACTGCTTGCATTGATGGTGTTAGCTTAGCTCCAAAAATTTCCAATACAAGCCGAGCATCAGCCTGGTGTATCTTGATTTTTTGCAATGCCCAGACCACATCTAACACGTGCGGTGAATGAGTTGACAGGCAAACACGATAGCCTCGCCAGAGTAATTCCAATATCATTAGCATCGTCACTGAAATCGCCTGGGGGTGCAGTCCCATTTCAAGTTCTTCGATAACAACCCATTTGATTTTTTGACGGGTTGGCAATTTCGTTGGAGGCATTAGCCAATAAAATCCCAACAATAGTGGCACAAATTCTCGCTGCCCAGCCGACCAAACCATGAAAGGCAAATGCTCCTCAGAATCTCCTGTCTGAAGTACTAAACGCCGTTGGGAGCGATAACGAGCAATATGCAAATCATGCGCAGGGAAAAATGCTTGAGCCAGCAACTCTCGTAATTCTTTTTTCAGACGTCGTTCCTGCGGAAACAAGCCTTCGGTTGCCGTAAATTCCTGCTCTAACAAAAGACGTAGTCTCTCACTGAACTCACGAACCGCATAGGGATCGCCAGGAGCATAGTCAGTGAATGGACGTGGCCAGCCATCTCGAAGCGAGAGCACTCTTTGAGCAGGAATATAAAATACTGTTTCATCCTTAATCCTTCGCTGTCGACCGACTAAATTGACAAGATCAATTTTTTTATTTTGCCAGGTTATTGTACTCTGGCTTTCACGCCATAATTGGCGCATCCCCTCTCCCAGGTAGATATCGAGAAACTCAGGCAAGTTTTTTGACCAATCTAAGCCGTATCGTTTCAGCTCGCTAAATACTTGACCTGTATCTGCAATCAACTTGAACAATTGAAGTGCGATGCTCTTGCCCGTGGCTTGCGGACCGACTAATACTGTCAGATCACCAAATGAAAGTTTCGCTTCAGCTATCTGTCCGATGTTTTCAAGCTTCAATTCATATTTGGTCACATCGCTCATTATGATACTACCTTGAAATGTAAATCATCATCTTTGTTACAAGCGCAGGTAATCGCATATTTATTTGTACTCAGGAAATACCTGTGGCTGTTGCTCGTGCTCTTTGCCGTCTCTTAAATTTTCCAGAATTTTATCTATTTTTTCCTCAGTCAACAATTCATAATAATTATCATCGATCTGCATCATAGGACCTGTTCCGCAGGAGCCAAGACATTCAGCTTTTTTAATCGTGAACAGTCCATCTTTCGTGGTTTCGCCGACTTTGACACCTAATTTATCACATAAGCAATCAATGATCGCCTGACTGCCCAATAGCGAACAAGAAATATTGTTGCAGACTTCTAAAACATATTTGCCTTCTTTTTCTCTGGTAAACATCGAATACCAGGAGCGCACTTCTTCCACCCAAATTGGTGGAATCTTTAATTCATCAGCAATCAGGTAAACCGCTTCATCAGAAACATGCCCCTTTCGTTTTTGAATCATCCACATCAGTGGCAAGGTGAGCGAGCGACTGTCTGGATAACGAGTTTGTAAATATTCTATTTCTTTTTTTTCAGCTTTACTGAATTCCATAATAAGCCTTTATACATCCAATGTCATATATTTCTAATTGACAATTTATAATTGACAATTGTCAATTGACAATTAAAAAATGGGTCATCTATCGCATTCTCCCCCGACCATATTCACGCTCCCAAAAATGGGAATAATATCCGCCAGTTGATGTCCGATAATAATTTTATCCAGAGCGCCCATGGTCATGAAACTCGGCGCTCGAACATGCAAACGGTAGGCAGTGCCTGTGCCATCGGAAACCAGGAAAAATCCCAGCTCGCCATTGGCAGCTTCCACGCAGTGATAGATCGTTCCTTTTGGCGGCTTGGGTCCTTCGATGATGATTTTGAAATGATTGATCAGTCCTTCGATGGTTTGATAGACCTCAGGTTTGTAGGGCAAATGCGCCTGGTAATCGTCCGAATTGATGGGACCTGTTCTTGGCATTTTTTCGATGCACTGGAAACAGATTTTCAGCGACTCTTCGATTTCACGATTGCGGATGAACCAGCGATCATAATTGTCGCCATATTTGCCAACAGGAACTTCCCATTCGACTTCATTATATTTCAAATAGGGCAGGGCTTTGCGGACATCGTAGCCCACACCAGTAGAACGCAAAAATGGTCCCGTGATCCCAGCATTGATCGCATCCTCCTGGCTGATCTCGCCCACCCCCTGGGTTCGATCTAAAAAGATGCGGTTTTTATCCATCAAGCCGTGGATGTCTTTCAATAGCGGAATATTGCTTTTCAAAATTTCTTTGCACTTATCCAACCAGTCATCGGGAATGTCCCTGGCTAAGCCACCGATTCGAGCATAGCTGTAAGTCTGTCGTGCCCCTGTCGCCCAGTTGAAATGCTCCCAGATCCAATCACGAGCCTGCATGAAATATAGGAACGGCGTCATAGCGCCAATCTCACTGCAGATCGCTGCCTGGCAGGTGTAATGATCCGTAATTCGAGATAGCTCTGAAAACAAAGTTCGCAGCCAGGCGCAGCGTTCGGTAATTTCGATGCCGAACAATTTTTCAATCGTCGCCACATAGCCAAAATTATTGATGAAAGCCGTCACATAATTCAATCGATCGGTATAGGGAAGCGCCGAAGGATAGGTGTGGTTTTCCATCATCTTTTCAAAGCCACGATGCAGAAAACCTGGTTCGACATCGATATTGACGATGGTCTCGCCAACCATCTCAGCGATCATCTTGATCGTTCCATGCATGGCTGGATGCGATGGACCCAAGTTTATTTTAATCGGTTCATCACCAGGACTGGCAATGGGTAGCTCCAGAATTTCTTTGCGCTTCCTGACTTCGTCAATTTTATATTTTGCAGGAATTTCAAGCTCTGCCATTATCTTGCTCCGCATTTCGTAATGGTAATCGTGGCTGCTCGCCCAGCGTCGGGTAATCTTTTCGCAAGGGATGTCCTTCAAATTCTTCGTACAGCAATACCCGTCGCAAATCAGGATGGTCTTTGAATTTGATGCCGAACATATCCCATACTTCTCGTTCGAGAAAGTGGGCTGCTTGCCACCATTTGTAGCTGCTGATCACTTCAGGATGCTCGCCGCCACAACTGGCAATCACTCGCACCCGCTTATTGGCTGCAACCGAATAAAAATGATAGACCAAATCGAAGCGTTGTTCAGAATATAAATCTTCCTCTCTCGCGGTCAAATTCGGCCGTTCGGCATAGTCGCTGGTGAGGTAATCCACTGCTGTAACATCGAGCAGCATATCCATGGGATAGGTTTTATGATCTTTAAAAAAGTCGAATACCTTCGCTAAATTGCTTGCAGGAATCCGAATATTCGGTTGGTCGAATTCCTCGTGATAGTCAGCTTGTGGAAATTTCTCAAAAAAATCTTTCAGGTCGTCCTTTAATAACCAGTAGTGCGCCATATTCAATTCATTTCCTAAATTATTTTTTTACCGCAGAGACGCTAAGACGCAAGGAACCATTTTTCAGGCTTTGCGCCTTGGCGTCTTAGCGGTAAAAATATTTTTACAAATATTGTTTAGATTTTCTGATCTTTTCCTGCAACGCCATAATCCCATCGAGTATCATCTCGGGCCGTGGGGGACAGCCAGGAATATAGACATCGACTGGAATGACCCGATCACAACCCTGCAACGTGGCATAATTGCGATAGAAGCCACCACTCACCGCACAAGCGCCAACCGCCACGACATATTTCGGATCAGCCATCTGTTCCCACACTCGTCGTAAAACCGGGGCATTTTTATGCGTGATCGTTCCGACCACCATCAACATATCCGCCTGTCTCGGGCGCTCACTGACATAAATTCCATAGCGCAGCACGCGGTTCCAAATACATATTGCCACAGCGAGTAGCTTCGTGCCCAGCCAATAAATTGATCTAATTTGGTCGTTACGATATTGTTCGGAATTTCGATTTCTGCCATGCTCGATTTACCTCCAGTCCAGCGCTTTTCTTCGGTACGCCCAGAATAATGCCACCAACAGTAAAAATAGAAAAATAAAAATTTCAATATATGCTATCGTGCCCAATGTTCTGCCAACCACTGCCCAGGGATAGAGCAAAATTCCTTCCAGATCGAACAGCACGAACAATAATGCCAGCAAGTAAAATCGAATACTGATTCGCTTTTGATTATCCTGCAGCAAATCTGAACCGCACTCGAACGGCGTAAATTTGGAAGGAAAATCCTGACGATGTTTGGCTTTGGGTCCCAAAAGTGCATTCAAAACAAGTATCAGCCCGGCCGTGGCTGTAGCAACTATGATAATAATAAGGATGGGTAGATACTGGTCAGTCATTGGATTTATTCTCCATAATACAAAAAATTTTTACACAAAAACAGGAAGGGAATGATGGGTTCAAAAAATGATGCTTGAGAAGTGATAAAACTATAATGCTCCAACTCGGATTGGAGTTCATCCGCTTTGCCCTCTCTTCATTGATCGTTTTTAATTAAAAAATGGTTTTGATTTTCTATTTAAAGCAGAAAATGTTTTGCCCTTTTCTATCAAAACTAAGGGTGTAATAATATGAATAAAATTTAAAAAAGTCAAGGGAAAAAAATAAAAAAAATAAAGTCGCTGTGAAATAACTCCTCAACCTGAGAGCAATGGTAGGGTGATTTTCCACAACGTGAATGCAATGATGCTTACTCTATGGAGGCACACAGGAATGAGAAATATATTTTTGTCATGCTGGACTGTTTCTGCATTTGATAATGACACAAGGGCAAGAATAAAAATATACTACCCTTGCCCTTTGCTTCGCCACCATTAGGAATACTCGCTATTTCAATACTGCCAATTTTTTAGTACAGTTAAAATTTCGAGCTTTTATCTGGTACAGATAAATTCCTGAAACCACCTGATTGCCACTGTTATCTTTTCCATCCCAATGAATTGTATAATACCCTGCTGCCTTATCTGCTTTGGCCAATGTTCTTATTTCCCGCCCCAGCGAATTATAAATCTTGATTGTCACCTGAGAATGCTCAGGAAGCTGGTAATTGATGCGGGTCTCAGCGTTAAATGGATTGGGATAATTTTGACTCATTTCAAAAGTGATTGGCAGTTGTGATTCGGCTTTTGATACTTCGGTTATTGAACGTCCTAATGCACCAATATTGGCACCATTTTCACCAGCACCCAGGCAGGGCGAACCAGGCTTGAGATAATAATTTTGATTCGCCATATCGACCAACAGTGGATCAGCTAAAACAGAATGCGGACCAATTGCAAATGGTGACCTGATGGGACCAGCGCCGTTCTGCCAGAAGCAGTTATAATCATTGACGAAATTGATAGGTGAATCGGGATCCAGATAGACCAGTTCAATGCCTTCTTCGTTACTGTAGCCAATGATGTTGTTTTTGATGGTCACATTTTCTGCGTAATCATAAAGCACAATACCATCGTTGCCAGAGGTCTGGAGAATGGTATTGTCTCTAATGTTGATATTTTTCGTTGTGTATTGGAGTTCGATACCGTGAAACTCATTGTGATCGATGATATTCAGAGTGACATCGATGTTTTCACAATGAAAGATCTCAATGCCATCACCGTGGCATCCATTCGCTTCATCATTATCATGGATATAATTTCTCGTGATGCGGCAGTTCTGACAATTTTCTAATGAAATGCCAGAATGGGCATTTTTCACCTCAAAGCCAGCAATGGTGCAGCCAGTCACCCCGAAAAATTTGATCGCGACATAAGTTCCAGGATTGACCGCGGCGTTGATAATGCTGGCATTGTTGCCATCCTCCTCACGGGAACCCATTAGGATAAGATTATTGACCCGATCGTTCCAGATGCCCGCGCTGAGGTCATAATTGCCGGGGGCAACGAGGATGGTGTCGCTGTCGATGGCATGGTCAATCGCCTCCTGAATGGTGGCATAGTCGGCTGGGACATGAATC
>JALOPY010000203.1 GCA_025453735.1 bacterium
TCGACACTGAAACCGAATGACGGATATTTTTCCTGCTTCTGCTCCGGAACACCCCACAGAAAATCTGCCAGGCTGCGAGCAACTATTTTGTAAGGGACCGCGTCCATTCCTCCGCCATGCATCATCGACATTGGTGGCATCTTTTTTTCTGCCGGAGCTGCTTTTTTATCGCTTGCTTCTTTTTTATCTTTGTCCAGGCTTTTCTTCACCTGCATCATCACGGATTCTTTTACTGTGTCGGCAATATCCACAGCGATTACTGAAGCGAAGGGAAATTCACTCCGTTTATTGATAATGTTGCCGATCGCGAGGTTATAAGCCACATGCCCGCTGCCGACCAGAATAAGAACAATCGATTCGGGATTTTCACGGGCAACTTTCATCGCGCCCTCCCCCATTGCCGCGTCCCACAGACATTGCGCGGCATAGATATTTCGGAATTGCGCCGGGGAAATTGCATCCATGCCTTCCATCGCCGCTTTGAAATAGTAACGATGTTCCACATTAGTCGTATCGATTTCAGGAATCGCTGCCTGCTCCTCGCTCGAAAGCGATTGGATTCCTCCCCTGCCGATCTTTGACGTATAGTCATGTTTGGTATTCACCCCAAACATCTTCACCTGATTTGTTCGGGCATAATCAAAAATCGACTGGTAATAACGATAATTATGTCCCCAGGTATTGAAGTAATCGGACTGGTCCAAAAATTCTTCTTCCGTTATTTGACCTGAAATATAATTTGCCAGGACCTGGTTTTGTGATGGATTGAACATCTCTAATGCCAGGCAAATTTTTTCACCTGCTGCAACCAGTCCCTTTATTACATTGAGTTGTACCGTATGATGCTGTTCATTCGTGTGGCTCTCGCCAAGCATGATAATCCGAAACGTGCGGAGCTTTTCGATCAATTGCTCGAAGCGAATATCCATATTGGCATTGGTATCGAAAATTTTGTTCAATCTAACAGCACAAAAGTCGTATTTCGTTTGCGGATTCCCAATGGGCAATCGCTCCATATTGAACGTATCTTCTTGAGCAATCAAATTTGAAAAGGCGAAAACAGTAACAATTATAATAATGAATGCAGCTCGCATAAGGCTCTCCTCTCGAACACCAAAATTTTGTTAAATAATTTTGTCGAAAAATTAGCAATTTTAAAAATGAAAAGCAAGTGATTTATGCTGCTATCTGTAACAAGAACACCTCACTTATTGGAGGGTGAAAAAGCCTAAACCTCAGAGGTTTCAAAAAACCGCTGAGGTTTTACACCTGTAAGTGAGGTATTACTGCTATTTCTCAGCTATAGGCGATAAAATCTACTGACCGGTCAGTCCGGCATTGACATAAGCACCACAATGAATTGTGGCATTGACTCAATCTTTGAATCAGCACCATGATTTATTATGGTGCTTGTTTGTGCTAAATAAACTCACTAAAACCGTTTCAACGATTTTTACCAACTTTTTGGTATCGCACCCTCTTTGAAAATGTTTGATTGTAAAAGCTCACTTTCAGGTGGAAAATAAACCTGGTTTCTGCCAGAAACCAGGTTTTTATATCCGAGACTGAGGTTTTACGATTGATCAGATTATTTTCTTGATTTTTACAGAAATTTTCGGTACAATTAGGGTGACAAATTTCAAATTGCACTGCTAATTCTTATGAATCGACAAACCACAAATAAATGGACGGACGAGCAAATGATGAATGCGATTAAACATATAATTTTCGACCTGGGACAGGTATTTATTAAAGTTGATGTGAATGCTTTTGCGAAAAATTTTGTTGCTGAATTTGGAATCGATCCTGCTGAATTGTCAAATGACGGATATGATGGCATACACAAAGAATTCATGTTAGGAAAAATTACGGGGGAGGAATTTCATCGAATGACGTGTGAACACTTTAACCACATCGTGCCATTCGACAAATTCAAAACTATCTGGGAAAGCATGCTGGTTGGAGAAGTTGCCGGAACTGCCGAAATAGTCGATCGACTGCTGCGACAGAATTATTCGTTAGCCTTGCTTTCCAATACTGATCCCTGGCACTATGAATACAGCTTAAAAAATATTCCAATTTTACACCGGATTGATAAGAATTTCTTATCGTACGAATTAAAAATGGAAAAACCCAATGCAGAAATCTTCTCGGCTGCTGCCAGGGATTTACATGCTGAACCAGGGCAATGCCTGTTTATCGATGATTTGCACCCGAACATCGAGGGAGCCAGGACTGCCAATTTGAAGGCAATTCAATTTACCGATGCGAAGCAGCTCCGACATGATTTAACAAAATTCGGTATCAATGTGTGAGCCATGTTGAATCATTTTTCTGGTTGCTTTTCTTTTGGAGTTAGCGATACAATCCTGGCTTTCTTTTGCGTCGTTTTTTGAGATAGCTGGGGTTCCTCTTCGTGGATGGATTTTGGGGCAGTTGGCGTCGCCGGGGCAACGACCTTTTCGATGCGGATCGGGGTGCCGTTCATCGTGAAATCCGCTCCTCGGATTTGCTCCTCATCCAAAATCCAGGTGGTGACAAAAAGCGGGACCTGGAGCACGAGCAGTTTAACACGCCACCAACCCTTTTTAATATCGGGAGCGATCGCTTCGATCCGGGCAAAGAAAGCAGGCTTATTTTCGATATAGATTAAAATATTATCATTTTCAAAAATGGGTTCTTTATTCATATTTGCTGTCCGTTAGTTTTTTTACGCGTAAATTTAACAAAAGAGATGTAAAGAATCAAGTTATATTTTCGGGGAGAGGATCATAATGAAAAGAACAACCAAGCTCGTAAAATTATCGCTAATTTTGCTCTTTCTGTTTTCAGCTTCATTGGCGCTGCCCCAATTTGAACCCGACACTCAACCCGTTCCGGGACGACTGGAACGAACTCCACTTCCCTCATCCGACTCAATTTTTCAAATTATTCCGCAGGCATATTACTTAAAAATAACTGCGTTTAAGACAATCTCGATCATTATCATTGTACTCGCTTTCATTTTGGGATTTGTGAGCTATTTTATTGGAATGAGCGCCGGCGGCGATATCAATAAAAGAGAGATCCGAAAGGCTATTTTCTCGGCGCTCATGATTGCTATTTTTGCCCGACCGATCGCCATTCTTGCCCATCAATATTTGGGCATCGGGCTTAGCTATGTCATGTCGGAAAGCTATGCTTTTGGGATCGCTGGGTTCATCATCTACATTCTCTGGACCGCGTACCTGTTAGCCATTCCAGTCTATCTCTATGAATCATTTACGGTCACCGCGAAAGAAGCTTATCCTGCGGGCAGACGCTGAGCAAATAAATGGCTTTGATAGAATTAATAGGGGCTGCCCACTTTTGATCCGACGTCCAAAATAAAAATTTGGCTTACAACACTGTAATTTTGGCCTCTTGTTAAAAAACTAAAGATGATTTGATAAAAAAATTTCAAAAAACAGGCATCGCAAATTTCCAGCGTTGTTTGTAATTCTCAAACATCTTATGGTTGATTAAAATCAAATTTTCTTAAACCCAGGGAAAAATCTTGAATCTTTAAAATAATATCCCTATTTTCAAAACTTTAATTCACGCAAATGACTGCGTTTAACAACAAGGAGGTCGAAATGATCGATCAGATGGCGAATTTGAATTTATCGTATTTAATTGAATTATCGAAAGATGGTATTGATGCACCTGGGCAGTATCAAGCCCTGCTCGAGTATCTGGTCAAGGAACGCTGTACATTTAAGGGCGAACCCATGCCCACGCTGCTGAAACCGAATTTTATCTCCCCAAAACAAAGCAAACAGCTTCAACACACCGTCGAAAAAATCAGCAGTGCATTGAATAAGTTTATCGGAATTTATCTTAATAATGAACAGGTGCGACAGATCATGAAATTCTCCGCTGCGGAGAACGAGTTGTTTTTCATCGAACCGCATTACAGTGTTCCACTGGTCATCGCCCGTCTTGATGCCTTTATGAATGATTACGAGGTCAAATTCCTGGAATTCAATTGCGATTCCCCAGCAGGCACGGCTTATTCGGATGTGCTCGAAGATGGCTTCAAAGCAATCTTAAACAGCTATGAATTTATTGATAGCTGGAAGATCGAGTATATCAATCGGCAGGAACGATTTTTTCAGGCGATCCGAAGCTGTTATAAAGAGTTCAAGCAGAGCCACACCCAAATGCCTGAAAAACCAACCATTGCCATTGTCGATTGGGCTGAGGTTTCCACGGCTTCGGAGTTTGCCCTGCTGAAAGATTTTTTTGAGACAAAGGGACTATCAACAATTATCACCAGTCCCCAAAAATTCCAGATCGATGGCGACAAAATGGTCGTGGACGGTGAGCCAGTCCACCTGATCTATCGTCGTGTCATTACCCGAGAGCTGGTTGAGAAATTGGATGAAGTCCAAAATTTTGTTCAGGGTGTGAAAAATGGGCTGGCGTGTATGTGTAATCCTTTCCGGTCTTTTATTGTCGGCAATAAAAAAGCGTTGGCGCTATTAACAGACGATCGGTTTCAGGATATTTACAATCGAGAGGAACTCGAAGTGATTCAAAAAGCGATTCCGTGGACAAAGATTCTGGCAGATATGAAAGCCACTTATGATGGCTATGCCGTTGATCTGCACGGTTTCGTCTCGGATAATAAGGATAAATTAGTTTTAAAGCCAGCTTCGTCTTATGGCGGCAAAGATGTTTTCCTGGGCAGAGAAACAAATCAACAGACCTGGGATAAAGTGATCGATGACAATATTGCGTCTGAAGATTGGGTGGTGCAGCAGTATGTCAATATTCCTCAAGAAATTTTTCCTGAGATAACAGATCATGTTAAAATGAAGCTGAAGAAAGTGAACATCAATCCATTTGCGTTTGTGGGCAAATATGGTGGAACAATTTCTCGAGTGTCTGACAAATCGATCATTAATGTCAGCGCTGGTGGTGGCTTGGTACCGACCATGAGTGTGGTGAAGAAGAAGGATATTGGTTTGGGATAATGGGTAACTGGGTAATAACCGATCCTTGCGAAGGTTCGGAACCTTCGCAAGGATTAAACTGACTTAGCTTGCAATAAATCACATATTTTTTTCCAACTGATAGAAACAACCCAACGGATTTTATTATTAAAAAATTTCATCCGTTGGTTTGTTTCAATCCGTTGGCAATTCTTACAATATCTCTTTAATCACCTTAAATGGAATTTTGGAACAGGATATGGATTCGGAACAAAGATATTCACTTCAACAAATCGAGCTGCGTTTAAAAAATAATGATTTTCCTTTTGAAGGCATCTCTGAATTAGGCTCGGCTGAATTCAAATTTATCGAGCCAGCGTTTTATGCAGGGACAGCGATTCATGCGGGTAATCGTATTCGGGAGGAGCTTCGGGATGCGGTTGCGGTTAATCCTGCTGATCAGTATCGGGAGGAAGATCCTGGCACGGAAAAATTTATCCAGGAATTTCCCATTCAGATTATCGCCCTGGATTCCCGATTTGAATATGATTTGAATCGATCGAACGATCGGGCCGTTTATCTCACTCCCGATATGGCATGGGGATTAACAATCTG
>JALOPY010000204.1 GCA_025453735.1 bacterium
CTGACAAATTGATCAATACTCTTCGCTCCAATCTGGCTTATATTTTGATCAATCGGGATGGTTCGGGAATTCAGCCAGGCTCCCGCTCCTACGAGCGATCCTGGATTCGAGATGGTGCCATGACCTCAGCAGCGCTGCTGAAAATGGGAATCACCGAAGAAGTCAGGCAATTCTTCGTTTGGTACAGTCGCTATCAATTTCCCGATGGCAAAATCCCCTGTGTGGTCGATCAGCGAGGACCTGATCCTGTACCCGAGCACGATAGCCATGGCGAATATATTTTCGGTATTTTGAATTACTTTCGGTTTTCATACGATACCACTTTTTTAAAAGCCAAATTTGAAAATGTGAAAAAAGCGGTGGACTATATCGAATATCTGATCAGCCAGCGAAGCACCGATTATTATAAAAATGGGAACGATTCGATGCGGGCGTTCTATGGCATCCTGCCCGAATCCATCAGCCATGAGGGCTATTCTGCCAAGCCGATGCATTCCTATTGGGATAATTTCTGGGCGATGAAGGGCTTGAAAGATGCCGTCACTATCGCCCAGATCTTGAAATACGATCAGGCTGTGGAGCGATTCACCAGGTTAAGAGATGAATTCAAAAAGAATCTCTACCAATCACTTTCTTTGGCGATCAAGAATCACAGCATTGACTACATCCCAGGCTGCGCCGAGCTGGGCGATTTCGATGCGACTTCAACATCGATTGCCATTAATCCCTGCAACGAGCTGAGCAATTTGCCACAGCCCTATTTGAACAATACTTTTGATATCTATTACAAGAATTTTCAGCAACGCTTGAATCCCGATTTCGCCTGGGAAAATTACACGCCCTACGAATTGCGAACCATCAGCACGTTCATTCATCTCGGCCAAAAGGAGCAGGCTCACGAGATGTTGAAATTCTTTTTCAATGATCAGCGTCCTCAGGGCTGGAACCACTGGGCCGAGGTGGTGTGGAACGATCCGAAGACGCCCAGATTCATCGGCGATATGCCGCACACCTGGGTGGGCTCGGATTACATCAATGCCGTGCGATCTTTCTTTGTCTACGAAGATGACGCCGATGGCTCGCTGGTAATTGGCGCTGGATTGATGGAGGATTGGATCGATGCGCCTGAAGGAATTGCAGTGTATCATCTGCCAACGATTTACGGGGAATTGAATTATTCGATCCAGAAAGCGGGAACGGATTATCAGGTGCAATTGACAGTCTTCAAATTTTGGTCTTCATGAAATCATTATCGGGGAATTTCCTGTAGTAATAGTACTGAGGTACTAGACTTGCATCTAAAATTTTCTGAATTACCTTTTTCGAAAATCTTTGTCAACTAATCTCAAAACTACTCACTTTGAATCTAAAAACACAAACGCCCCGGTTGCTGGCGAACCGGGGCGTTCATGCTTTACTTTTTCCAAAGCAAATGGGAGGAATTATGAGAAATTTTCTACGTTTACTAACCTTCAAAAATTTATGAAACGTTTCGTTTAAATTATGCCGCTTTCGACGCGTAGCCTAACAGCGTATCAAACAAATCAGTCAGATTAATCGGTTTGGGAAATATTTTTGATACGCCTGCCTTTCTTGCCATATCAACCAGGATAGAGCAATCCGAAGCGGTGGTCAAGAATAAAATCGCTTCGGGCTTAATCTTTCGCAGCCGTTGACAAACACGCAAGCCATCTACGTCGGGCAAATTATAATCGCATAGCACCATATCCACTGGCTTGCGCGCGGCAATTTCCAGGGCATCATTGCCTTGCATGGTTCCATTCACATCATAACCTTCATCACCCAATAATTCCATCAGACCGGTAAGGGTATTGGGATCATCTTCAACAACTAAAAGGTGGTTCATGGTGGACCTCTTTATATTTGCTGAATCTAAAATAATTCATTTTTGCCAAAATTTCAATAACCCAAAAGGGTCAATTTAGAACGTGAGATAAATTTAAATGACCATTTCTGAGTTTGCGATAATTGTAAGTAACGACAATTTGACAATAAATTGGGTAAGCTATTTTATCTCACGTCCGTAACTGATTAGTAAGACAAAAAAACGATCAATTCTTCCCATATATTGATCGAAAAGCCAAGACTGATTACGGAACTAAATCCGATATGTTTCGATAATTTTCTTTCACCCAGAAAATACGCAACCACCATACCCGCCACTTGCAATGCATAAAGGCATTGCACTCCCGATTTGCTAAAATAGACAAACGCCCAGGTTTATGTCTGACCTGAGCGTTTGTGCTTTATTGAATCCAAAATAAATGGGAGTAATTATGAGTCAATGTTGATTATCAAGGTATATTCGGATTTATATTTCTTTCATTATCCGTGATGGGCAGGAATTGCCATTTATCCGACGCCAGATGCCAGGTTTGATAGTCGCTATTGAACCGACGCTGGTCAGCCAGTCGCACGCCAGTGAAGCATAGCTCCTTATCCCGTTCCACAATGAGCGCTCGCATATCGACCGCCGCTAATGGATCGATGGTATGCGAGGCGCGAACGTTATTGACCCGGTTCAGGGCATTCGCATTCCCGGCTCGCAGCTCCAATTCGGCCAGCATCAATTCATTTTCCTGCCAACTGATGAAAGTGACCGGCGATTCTTCGACGGGATATTTCGCCTGTCGATAGTAGATCGTGGTCCCGTCATTCCCCGTAATTTCTTCAATCAAGACCCGATTGGCTTCTTTGGGGTCGGTGACAATATATTCATGGAATCGAGCATCCGCGCCGCCCTGGGTGCGTCCTGCTCCAGCCTGTTGCCAGAAGTAGTTATTCGCTTCAATGTTATGGAGTCCTTGAAATGGCTCATCTCCGGCAGCCATTCCATTCTGGGCATAAGTCAGTGCATTTGCAAAGTCGCCTTTGAACAGATAACTTCGGGCGAGTAACGAATTTGCGATCCGCAGTTGATACGCATCGCTCGAATGCGTCAAGGCTGCTTTGAATTTTTCAATGGCTAAGGCGTACATTTCATTCGACGGAATAAAAGGACCATTATCGATAACGCCCCCGCCTTCACTCGGATTTAGTCCGAGATATGCGGCGTAGAGGTAACGGGCGATGCCGCCATATAAATTGCCTTCGAATAACGCCGATTCTTTTAAATCATCATTGGTAAAAGTAATTTCACCGACCCGGCGCACCAGATCATCCGCGTAAAATCTCAACTCTCCCAGCAACAGCGACATATTTCCGACTGAAGCATTATCAAGCGTAATCTCACCCAGGTCAATTTCACTATATTGAGGCCAGGACGCTCCCGGAAGATTTCCATCAAAGAAAAATTCGTCAGAGAGCAGACATGCCATCACCATGAGCTGATCCTGAATGGCAGCAAATCGTGTCTTGACGCCATTAATAACAAACGGCACCTGGCTTTCGCTGGTGAGCAGCTCGTCTTCAACTCGATCAATAAGTGGATCGACATTGGTGGCATAATCCTCGCAAGAGCTCCAGATTGCCACCAGTAATAATAACAGGAGCAGAGTTATTGCTTTTATCTTCATTATCGTTATCTCCTAATTGTACATTGATTTTCAGTTTCTAATTAACAATTTTCAATTGACAATTGTCAATTATTAATTGTTAACTGTTAATTGTCTACAGCGACACCCTCAGCCACATATTATAAACTCTTGGCTGCTGCAATGTCAAGAAATCCTGTCCCCGACTAAGGCTTCTGGCGCCGGCGTAATTTACCTCGATATCGGCACCACTATATTTGGAAGCCTGCCAGAGGTTTCGGGCCGAAAGTCCTAACACCAGATCAGAGAACAACCGAGTCTGATTAAATTTGGGAATCAAATCTTTAAAGCTATAGCTGAGACTGATTTCCCGCAGCTTAAAATTATCCGCGTCTTCGACAAAATTGGATTTATAACGATAATCCAATTTGGCAAATTCATTGGCTGCATCGATATACTCCTGAGAACCGACCTGAGCAGCCGTAACATCATCATACCACTCCATGAGTCCCAATACATCCTGCAGCTCACGGTAGCGTTTGTTATTGGCGCCGCCAAAAAACCTGCCATAATAGATGGCGAAGCGTTTGGTGTCGTTGAGCACCGTATGTCCCGTAGCCCAATCCGTCAGAACATAGAGATTGAAATTTTTCAGGAAATTGAAATTCAACGAGAGCGAGCCAGTATAAGTCGGAATTGGTGTTCCTAAATTACTCTTCTCTGCCTCCAGTTCAGGACCTTGATAAGTTCCATCGGGTCTGAACAAGGCACCTTTGACTTTAACATCATAAAATGCGTGCTTGGGCAGACCCTCTTTTACCACGTTGATTCCATTGCCATCATAAATTGGCTGGGCCCCGCCTAAATCATTGACCTTGCTCGTTTGATAGCTGTTCGTCATACTCAGATCGAGTGCGAAGTTCTGAGAGCGGAGCGGTTTCGCCTGAATCAGCGATTCAACACCCCAGCCCTCGCTTGATCCGATATTGAACGGAACAGCCGTGATGGTTTTCCCGGTCGATGGAGCATTTAGAAATGTGATAATCGAATTCTCTGCGGTTTGTTTATAGTACGTGAACTCGGCAGAATAATACGTAAATAATTCAGTTTCAAAACCAACCTCGAATTCTTTGATCCGTTCCGGCTCGATCTCGGCATTTCCAATTTGTGACAGCACCGCGCCACCGCCATAGCCCGACGCTTCAGCCGACCATAGCAAAGGAATCCCATCCAGCACCTGGGGCAACTGACCGGATTCGCCATACGCCGCTCGAACCTTCATCAGGTTGAACATCTTGGGGAAGAACCCATATTTATCCAGACGGACTGCCATGCTAACGCCCGGGTAGAAAATTTGCGGCGCCTGGTAGCCAATGGCGCTGGCATAATCCTGCCGCAGCATCAACGTTAAATAATATTGATCCACATACGATAATGAATGCGTCGTAAACAGACCGGCTTCTCGTGTGTGCAAAAAGGTTTCATCCGCTTCTTCGACATCGGCACCGGCGCCGATATTGGTGATCAGCTCGGTGAGAAAGTTATAGCGAGCGAAGAACGTGCCTTTGTTTTTGCTATCAAAAAGCTGAGCGCCGGCGCTTGATGTCATATTCAAGCCAGGCAAGAATGAATACGTATATTTGGCATCGAAGCTGTACGTGTACTGGGTATTCTGACGGCTTTCAACAGATCTCCGACCCGCGGGATAAAAGGAATACACCAGATTCGCCGGATAAGTATTATCCAGACGGAGATCGCTATCGTCGATTCCAACAGTCGCCTGCGCCTCAAAGTTTTTAAAAGGTCGATATTGGACCTGCGCGGAACCAAAGAACCGATTCGTTTTGACAACGTTCGTCAGTCCGTAAACTGAAGCGCTGTCAGTAATCATCCAGGGTTCCGGCGTCAGAATCGTATTGCCTAAAAAGCCGAAAATATTATTGTCATTGTAGGGACGGCTATTTTCATTGACCGTATAGCCCGAGCTAACCGAAAAAATCACTTTGTCATTGGGCAACACATCGAAATTCGCCCGGATCGTCTGGCGATCCATGAAATTATTGGGCGAGATGCCGTCTTCATAACGCTTATCCAGCCCGAAATAATACTTCATCGTGCCCGAGCCGCCGTAAGCGTTCAACGAATGTTGCTGAATTTTTCCATCACGAAACACGCCATTGATGGCCTGGTATGATGGAAAATCATCCTCCGTGTATTTATAGGCTTGCGCGTTGTAACCAGTCACCATTTTATAATCGAGTGACAGACCTTTTGGTACGCCAGGGACAAATTGCCCTTTTTTCGTTTTGATCAGGACCACGCCATTGGAGCCACTGGTGCCATAGGAAGATGCGCCAGCCGGACCTTTCAGAATCTCGATATTCTCGATGTCTTCGGGATTCAAATCCGCCAGCAAGGAAATTCCCTGCCCACCGACGCGGTTGCTGACGCTGCCCCGGAATTGCGTATTGTCCATCCGCACGCCATAGATGATGATCAACGGTTGCTCATCGCCATTGATGCCCGCGGCAGAACGCATGTTAAAACGGATACCGCCGCCAACGTTCCCGGATGCCGGCTCGATTTTAACGCCGGGCACTTTTCCCGCGACCATTTGTGAGATATCCTGATAGGAATTAGCCACAGTTAATTGACTGGCATCAACTCGGGAAACCGCGACTTCTGCCACTGACTTCTCCCGTTTTGACGCGATGCCTGTGACGACCACTTCCTCGCCCTGGAACACGTCCACCTGCATTTCGATCTTCAGATTCGAGAGATCTGCTGATGAAGCGAATTCCCGCTCGAATTTTTTGTAGCCCATAAAACTGGCTACCAGGGTAAAATTTTGTGCTGCATCATACGTGAAAAAGAAGCGACCGTCTTTATCCGCCGCAGCGCCAAAATTGGTGCCTTTGACAAAGACATTCGCTCCAGGCAATGACTGGCCGGTTTTCGCATCGACCACCACGCCTTTGATCTCCACTGCAAAAGCAGGGTAACTGAGCAGTACGATTAGCAGCAAACAGAGTAACAATTGCTTTTTCCTCATTTTGACCTCCAGGAAAAAAGTGAGATGTAATAAAATGAATTAGTGAATT
>JALOPY010000205.1 GCA_025453735.1 bacterium
ATAATTTTTATTTTTCTATTGATTTTAACCGTTAAATAAACTATTTTATATGCCATGAAAATCAAATTCTACATAGCGATACCGATAATAACAATCTCGATATTTTGTTCCATATTGCTGGCACAGAAGATTGATTCAAAACAGAAGAGCAAATTAGAACAAATCAGGAGAGAGATCGAGGACTATCGGCAAAGGCTGTCACAGGAGCGGCAGAAAGAGTCACAGTTGCTAGACGCGTTAGCAGGTGTTGAAAAAGAAATCGACTTAATGCGTAAATTGATTGGCGAACTTAAAAAAGAAGATCGAAAAAAATCCCAGCTCATCAGCCAGATCAGCAGTGATCTCGATAATAAAACATCAGAGCTGAAACGTTTGCAGGACATTTATGCCAAACGAATAGTTAGCTTCTACAAATATGGACGTACGAAAGATATCGAATTTCTGTTATCATCACAATCGTTCAATAGAAAACTGACCTGGCTGAAGTTTCAAAAATTGATAGCTGATAATGATCGTCGCAACTACCTGAATATCCTGGGCAAGAAACAAAAAATAGAATCCCAGCGGGATAAATTGAAGCAAGAGATCATTGGTCGGCGCAACATCATTAAAGAAAAATCCGAAGAAGAGAAAAAATTACAATCGGGCAGCGCCGAACGAAACAAACTGCTGGCAGATGTTCAAAACAACAAAGAAATGTATTTGAAAAAAATACGGGAATTTGAGCTTTCTGCAAAAGAGATTCAGCGATTAATCAGCTCCGCGGAAAATCGGAAAGCTGCTGCCGATAATATCACCATTCCGCAATCCAGCGATTTTCCCAGTTTACGAGGGAGAATGATCTGGCCTACAGATGGCAAAATCGTTTCACGATTTGGAAAATATCGACATCCAAAATGGAAGACAGTTATTGAAAATATCGGAATCGACATTGACGCTGAATATGGACAGGAAGTTCGCTCGATATCACATGGAATTGTGACTGCCATTACCTGGGTGCGGGGAATGGGGAATGTTATCATTATCAATCATTTTGGCGGGTATTTCTCTGTGTATTCTCACCTGTCTCAGATAATTGTAACCATTGATGAAGAAGTGACGATGGGACAGGTGATTGGAAATGTCGGCGATTCTGGTTCTTTGCAAGGAGCGATGCTGCATTTTCAAATCTGGAAAAATAATGAAGCGTTGAATCCAGAAGAGTGGTTGAGCTAATAAATTTCCAGACTGAATAAATTAGAAGTATTATTGCAAATAAAAGAACATAGCTTCATAAATCGAAGATGCGCCACATTATTGGAGCATTGATTAATGAAATAATTCTCTTACAAGGAGAAGCTGAGGAAGCTGAGTTTAAACGGAGTTTTTTAATTGACTACTAGTCCCCTCAAAAAAATCTCCGTGGATCTCTGTTTGCTCTGCTGCTCCTTGTTAGATTTTTATTGAATTTTTACAAAAACATTGAAATTCCAGATCAGCAAAGCAAGCTTATGAGTTTTGAACGAATTATTGGTCAGCAGCGAGTCATCTCAATTCTTACGCGTGCGATAAAAAATCAGCGATTGCCGCATGCATTTTTATTTCATGGACCTGAAGGCGTCGGCAAAGAAGCGGTCGCGTTTGAGCTGGCAAAAGCGTTATTTTGCCAGGAGGATTTAATTTACTGTGATCACTGCCGGGATTGCACTCGGGTTTCGCAATTATCCCATCCGGATATGATTGTTGTTTTTCCCGCGCCAAAACAGCCGAAGAATGAGGAGCTGCAATCGGTCGTACAGAGTATTGTAAAAAATCCTTATTATCGAACCATGCCCTGGGCAACTCCGTCGATCCTGATCGATGTGATTCGGAATATTAAAAAAACGGTTTCCATGACGTCCTATGAAAACAAGGGCAGAGTCATCATCTTTTTAGATGCGCATCGCATGACGACTGAGGCGGCGAATTCACTGCTGAAAATTTTGGAAGAGCCGCTGGGCAAGACAACGCTCATTCTGATTTCTTCGCAGATGAATTTGTTGTTGCCGACGATCGTCTCCCGATGTCAGCAATTGCGATTCGATCCGCTTCATTGGAAAGATATTGAGACTGCGCTCATTGAGCGGGAGCAAGTCAGTCCAGAGCAGGCAAAGATTTTTTCTCGGATCAGCTTTGGCAACTACCGAAAAGCTTTGGAATTGTTGGACGAAAATATCAATGACAGGCAGGATTTGATGATCGATATTCTGCGAAAGGTGCTGCTGCCGGATCAGGAAATTTTGCTGTTGGTGGAACAACTCGTTGCCCAGGAAGATAAAAAATCAATCAAGGATTTGCTTCAATTCATGCTGGTATGGTTTCGTGATGCGCTGGTATTGGATTTGCTTCCTGCAAAAGAGGATTTTATGGAGAAAATTGTCAATATTAATCGTTTAGATTTATTGCAGAAATTTATTGCAGAAATTTGTATCTGGTTTAGAGCCAATCGATTATAACCACGTCATTGAGAAGATTGAAAATTCGATTGACCTGATCGATCGGAACGTTTTTCTAAACCTGATACTGCTTCAATTGCTATTTGATTTAAAGAAACACCTGAGGAGAAAAGTGCATGCATGATTATATAGAAGTTGTTTTTAAGGGTGAACGAAAACAGATTTATGTCAATCCCCAACAGTTTCCATTTAAAATTGGTGATCATGTCATTGTGGAAGCGGATAATGGAGAAGACCTCGGAGAAGTGAACCAGCTTGGTGCGCTGCTTTCGATGAAAAAAAGCGACACCCCGTTTAAATCAATCCTGAGAAAAACGAATAAAGAAGACCAGGAGCGATTGCAGCAAAATCGTGATCTGGAAAAGAAAGCATTTCTTGTTTGCAAAGAGAAAATTGAAAAACATAGTCTGAACATGAAATTGGTGGATGTTGAATACCAGTTCGATGCAAAAAAAATTACGTTCTATTTTACCGCGGAGCGCCGGGTCGATTTCCGTGAATTGGTGAAAGACCTGGCGGCGCAATATAAAGTTCGCATCGAGCTGCGGCAGATTGGCGTTCGAGATGAAGCGAGGCGATTTGGTGGCTTTGGCATTTGTGGCAGAAAGCTTTGTTGCACTTCATTTCTGAAAGAATTCGATCCTATCACCACGCAGTGCGCCAAAGAACAAAATTTGCCGTTGAATCCGCAAAAGCTATCCGGCGTTTGTGGTCGGCTGATGTGCTGTCTCAATTATGAGCGAGATTTTTATCTCGAAGTGCTTGAGAAATTTCCGCCAGTTGAAAGCAAAATAAAAACCCCAAAAGGCGAAGCAATTATTGATCGGATTGATGTATTTTTGCAAGCAGCAGTTTTAAAATATGCAAATGACGAATACGAAGTTTTAACATTGCAGGAAATTAATGAGCTGTTGCACAAAGACCAGCAACTTGTTGATTCAGAAAGGAATTGAACGTTGAACAAGCAGGAAAAAATATTAGTGACCAGCGCATTGCCGTATGCCAATGGTCCGCTTCACCTGGGTCACCTGGCCGGAGCCTATCTGCCCGCGGATATTTATGTCCGATACCAGCGACTGAAAAAGCGAGATGTGATTTTTATCAGCGGATCAGATGAACATGGCGTGCCGATCACTATTGCAGCGGAGAAGCAAAAAGTATCGCCTCAGGCGATTGTCGATAAATATCATGCTCTGAATAAAGAATCGTTTGAAAAAATTGGAATGAGTTTTGATAATTATTCACGCACTTCATTGCCGCTGCATCATAAAATTTCACAGGAATTTTTTCTGAAATTGCACTCAAAAGGCTATTTGAGTGAACAGACTGTAACCCAGCTTTTTTGTGAACATTGTGACCGTTTCCTGGCTGATCGCTATGTGGAAGGAATCTGTCCCATCTGCCATGCTGCCGAAGCGAGAGGCGATCAATGCGATACCTGCGGCAGGTCAATCGATCAGATCCAATTGATCGATCCGATCTGCGTGACCTGCGGCAACAAACCCGTCATCAGAGAAACCAGGCATTGGTTCATCAACCTGAAAAATTTGCAGCCGCAAATCAAAGCCTGGCTCGATACAAAAACGCATTGGAAAGAAAATGTCAAAAATTTCTGTGAAGGCTGGTTCAAAACTGGTCTGGAAGATCGAGCTGTCACCCGCGATCTTCGCTGGGGCGTTCAAGTTCCGCTGCCAGGATATGAAAATAAAGTGCTCTATGTCTGGTTCGACGCGCCGATCGGCTACATTTCTTCGACAATCGAATGGGCGCAAAACATCGGTCAGCCCGAAAAATGGAAAGAATACTGGGCCGATCGATCCACCCGGCTGATTCATTTTATCGGCAAAGATAATATGGTATTTCATGCCATCATCTGGCCCCTGTTTCTGATGGGACATGGCGAATATGTGCTGCCGGATAATATTCCTGCCAACGAATATTTAAATCTCGAGGGGGGAAAATTTTCCAAGAGCCGAGACCATGCGGTCTGGCTGGATAAATACCTTAAAAAATTTCCGCCAGATCCATTGCGCTATTGCCTGGCTGCCAACGCGCCCGAGACAAAGGACGCGGATTTTACCTGGAAGGAATTTCAGCAGCGCAATAACAGCGAATTGGCGGACATCCTCGGCAATTTCGTGAATCGTTCGCTAACCTTTTTGCAGAAAAATTTTGACAATCGCGTGCCTCAACCCGGAGAATTCGACGGTCTCGATAAAGAAATGCTATCGCGACTGAGGCAAGCTCCTGAAGAAATTGGAAATCTGCTTGAAAATTTTGAAGTCCGAAAAGCGGTTTCCGCATTCATGGATTTGGCTCGCTTTGCCAACAAATATTTCAATGATCAGCAGCCCTGGATTACGCTCAAGCAGAATCCACAAAAATGCGCGACAACATTCCATGTTTGCATCCAGGTTTTGAAAGGGCTGGCAGTGCTGATGGAACCGGTGTTGCCATTTTCAGCCAGGGATTTATGGAGCATGTTGAATTTTTCGTCTCCCGTTGCGGACCAATATTGGGAAGAAGCAGGCAATGCAGATGTGCCAATGGGACATCAACTGAATCAATCTAAAATATTATTTCAAAAAATTGAAGATGACGTCATGGAAGCGGAGATATTGAAGTTGAAACATGTCACGGACAAAACGAATGAGCAACAAAAGGAACAGATCATGAGCGAAAAAATTTCATACGATCAATTCAAAACTATCGAACTTCGGATTGCCACGGTGTTGGAAGCGGAGAAAGTCGAAAAAGCGGATAAGCTGCTCAAAATGAAAATTGATCTGGGGGACGAGCAGCGGATGATCGTGGCTGGGATCGCACTCAATTATACGCCCGAGCAAATGGTGGGAAAACAGGTCGTGGTCGTCGCCAATCTGGAGCCTGCCAAAATTCGGGGGATCGAGTCGAATGGTATGTTGCTGGCAGCGGTCACCGATGATAATAAATTATCAGTCTTAGTGCCGGAAAAAGAGATGCCCAATGGATCAAAAATCAGGTAAGATCTCGGTTGTCGATACTCACGCCCATCTCGATTTTGAAAATTTTAATTCGGATCGAGATGCAGTGATCAAAAATGCCAGACTGGCAAATGTCGCCGCGATCATCAATATTGGCATCAATCTCGAAACGATCAAAAAGTCAATAGCGTTGGCAGAATCGCATGATTTCATTTATGCCACGGCGGGCATTCACCCGCACGATGCGAATGAAATGAAATCCGATCAGTGGGACGAATTTATCGAGCTGCTCCGGCATCCGAACATAGTCGCGATTGGCGAGATTGGACTGGATTACTACCGGGATTATTCGCCTCATGATGTACAAAAAAAAATATTGGAGCGACAACTGGAATTGGCAGTCGAACATGACCTGCCAGTTGTGGTTCATACCCGGAATGCCTGGCAGGATGTTATGCCGATATTTACCGAACAATATCGTGGCAAATTGAAGGGTGTATTTCATTGTTTTTCAGGATTGGAAAGCGAGGCGAAGGCAGTGCTCGATGCTGGTTATTTTATCTCATTCACCGGAGTCGTGACTTTTAAAAATGCAAACGCATTGAACATTGCTGCCCATTATGTCCCATTAGATCGATTATTGCTGGAGACGGATTGTCCCTTTATGGCACCAGAGCCGTTCCGGGGCAAACGGTGCGAGCCAGCTCATGTGCCTTATATTGCTAAAAAAATTGCTGAAGCCAGGGGGATGGATTTAGCCGAACTGGCTAAACAGACCAATCAAAATGTTGAAAAGTTGTTTGGAATAAAAATCATTTAACAACATAGCTTGGCAAATCGATTAATGAAGTAATTCCTTTACAATGAGAAGCGGAGATAGCGGAGTGTGAACGGAGTTGTATAGCCGCCAATAGTCTCTCACAAATAAAATTCTCCATGAATCTCGGTTCACTCCGTTGCTCCTTGTAAGATTTTTTTATTTTTGCACAAACTTTGAAATTCCGATACAATGAATTATGCGCAAGTTCATCCCAAAAAGAGTCTTGGGCAAAATTTTTTAAAAGATGAAAATATTGCCAGAAAAATCATTGCAAGCCTGAACTTAAAACCAGGCGATTGCGTTTTAGAGATCGGCTCCGGCACAGGAATTCTAACGAAATACCTCGTACAATCTGCTACGAAGGTAGTTGGGGTTGAGATTGATAAAAATTTGGTTGCGCAGTTGCTGAGCCAGTACAGTTCAGCGACCAATTTTTTGCTCTATCAAAATGATATTTTAAAGGTCTCTTTTAAAGAAATTTTGCCAGGGGAGCAGCGCTGGAAAGCTGTGGCGAATTTACCGTACCACATCACCAGCCCGGTTTTGTTCAAGCTCATCGAGCAACGACATTTTTTTGAGAGCGCGACCCTCATGGTTCAACAAGAAGTGGCGCAGCGAATGGTTGCTAAGCCTTCAACAAAAGCGTATGGGATCTTATCGGTTTTCAGCCAATGCTATGCTGAGACACAAATATTGTTTGATGTGTCAAGGCATGTTTTTTTTCCAAAGCCAGAAGTGACTTCTGCTGTGGTGCGGCTCGAATTTAATAAGCCAGGTTTGTTAAACGAATACGATGAGCCAGTATTCCGACAGGTTGTGAGAGGCACTTTTAACCAGCGCAGAAAAATGTTGCGGAATTCGCTGCTTGCAATCCCTGATCTGGATTTAGATTTGGATAAGATAAATTTTGATTTGAAACAGCGTCCCGAACAATTATCAGTATCCGATTTTGTCGAATTAACAAAACAAATCGTAAGACAAATTTCCAATTTGTCTTACAATTGAAAGAGCCAGCGATGGAAGATAACGATCTAAAAGAAATTGTTGAAAATATTACCTACTTATCCGATGCAAAGGATAATGCCATGATCCGCAACATGATCGTCGATCTCCATCCGGCGGATCTGGCGGAGATTCTTTATCACCTCGATGACGAGCATCGCAACTATATTTTTGACTTGCTGGATGCCGAGACCGCTTCAGAAGTCATCAGCGAAATGGATGGCGTCTCTCGTGAAGATATTCTGGAAGATCTGCACGAAGATCGTATCTCTGAAATTGTTGACGAGATGGATTCTGACGATGCTGCTGACCTGGTGTCAGAACTGCCCGATGAAGTGGCGCAAAAGGTTCTGGAAAATATCGATAAAGAGTATTCGGCAGAAGTCAAAGAACTGCTCAGCCATGACGAAGATACGGCTGGCGGTATCATGGCAAAGGAATTTGTGGCTGTTAAGCTCCATGAAACCGTCGATCAAGCCATCGAAGAGCTTCGCTCGAAAGCAGATGAGATCGAAGATATTTACTATTTATATGTCGTTGATGAGAG
>JALOPY010000730.1 GCA_025453735.1 bacterium
GTTCCAGACGACAGTCAGTACCGTATTAATTCCGATCGATGCCAGGTAATCCATCCCTTTGGCAATTTCTTTATCGTCAAATAAAATCGGGCTATCGACGTTGGTGATTTTGACCGCGCGGAATTCTTGAAGGGGTTGGGAAAAAGTTTGAAAAGCAAAAAGAAAAATGAAGAATGAAATAAATTTAATTTTCATCAGCCTTGATCTTCTATATTTACTCCTTCCAGAATCAACGAAGCTCGCACAACACTTCTTACAAATTTTGCAATTTGAATTGCCTTCTGGGTATTTTCTTTTGTGACAACTTCATACTCACCTGGATAACGTGTCGTGATTGCATAGGGTGTGAGCTCTTCTGCATTTTTTATCTCTTCCGGCCAGTTTACGTGTTCAACACATAGCTCCAATAAGATAGAAATATTATGGGTATATGGAAAGTCAACTTTTTGATGTACTAAATAAGCTTTCAAATATTTTTCAGCGCATTGCTGTGCATGATAAGCTATTAATCGATATGGGCAGGCACTCTTTAATTTTAAACCATGTTCAGCTAAACGCAAGTCTTCTTCAGCATGAAAAATCCAAAGTTTCACCTTTCGAAGAATTGCCTGTTCAATTTCGTTCATAAAGGACTTTTCCTTCTAGCCAGGCAGGACGGGCAACTGTCCCAGGTATCTGGCGATCAAGCTCAAATTCATCCGGAGTCAATATAATGATATCGCGGGCAATTTTCAAGCCTTTGAGCGCTTTATCCATTGACACCATTAAATCAATTCGACTTCCTTGAACAGGGCAAACGACCAAAAGATCCAGATCACTACGTTCATCAGCCGTTTGTCGAGCTTGTGAGCCAAAAAGTATGATTTGCTGTGGATGGAATCCTTCAACTAGACGCTTGACAACTCTTTTAATAATGTGCTCAGAAATCATAAGCCTGCAATAATTAAAATGCTTTGATATGTTGTTATCATTATTGTGCTTTTAATATAAGCGAATTTATTCAATTTTGCAATAAAAATATTCCCGCCTTACTCATCTAACTCAACTCACTCGACTATGTCCGCCAAAAAATCCGCCGTCGAGTGAAAAAACTCACTATCAACGCCAATATATAAGTATAAATTACTCCCCGCAAAAACCCCAGCCATGGAGTAGGAGTAATGGATAAAACTACTTTTTCCAATCCAGTCAATGCCAGCACGGGCCAGATAAAATTAGCAAATCCAAGGTAGGCGATCATTGGATTCTGACCATTGTCGATTAAAATTTGCAGCCATCGTTTCTTCCTGAAAATATCGATGATAATGGTAAATCCAATCAGCAAAAATATGGACAGACCGGCGGTAATAAAATAGTAGCTCATAGTGGGATGATCTTTTTTGATGCCGCCTTCATAAGCTTCAAAAATAAATCCCAGGATGAACCAATAAATCCCCCACTTGAAAATCGTCTGCAATAGTAATTCTGTTTTTGTTGCGGGGTTTTTCAGCAGCAGGCAGCCGATGCCGCAACATAGAAATCCTACGAAAGTGGTTTGCCATAGCCATCGTGCTTGAAAGTGGTTTGCCACAGCCATCGTGCTTGCAAGCCGACAAGACAGATGAAAAGAAATCCGAACATGAGCGAACTAATTCCAATCAAACGATGATTTGACCAGCCTGGTTTTAAATTAAAATCAGAATCAGTCTGTTCCATCCATTTTAGCAGCAGATCACCCACGATGGTCCCAGGAATTACGATGAACAGATATTGGAGATAATAAAGTTTGTAAATCCAGGGGATCGGCGAAAAATTCCAGAGCCAGTGCACCCATGGTGACTAGCCAGATCAGGGATCCAAAGACAGCCATATTGGTCAGGACGATGATGATGATATCGCTTCTTGCAAATGAGAATCCTTTGCCTTCGGGGTAACGCAAAAGCGCTAATAAAAGTAATGCGCCTGACCAGCCAACGATGCGAATGCTGATTCGCAGCCATTGTTTCCAGGAATCCGGTAACCTGGCAAAGATGGCAAACATAAGCAAAAATCCGAGCAATGCAATCAGCCATGAACTGGTAATAGGGTTGGAATTTAAAACATGCGGTCGCACATGACGCAGAAAAATGGCAAAGAATCCCAACAAGAATCCACGCTCCAGAATCTCAAAAATGATCTTTCGATACGGCGTTCCGTGTTTCAGACGCCGGGATAGCGCCAGCGGAATTGCCGCGCCCAGTGCCAACAGAAACAACGGAAACACCAGATCCACCCAGGTAAAACCGGGCAGACCTGGATTGAATTTGTGATCGGGCGGCGGAACCTGGGCGTGATACATCCACGCTGGCAGGACGCCGTACGGAATGACACCAGAAAGAACCATCGTTAAAATCGCAAAGCCACGAAGTGCATCAAGCGCATAAGCCCTGGTTCCGGAGCGATCATCTGTCATAAATATTCCTGTTAAGAAATGGATCTGCCTTTATTTTAAAATAGTCAATTTAAATGATTCACGATAAGAGCCAGCTTCCATGCGACACAGGTAAATTCCGCTCGGCACGTTTTGGGTGCGCCAAACCAGAGCATACGAACCTGGTTTTTGGCGCTCATTGACAAGAGTTGTGATCTCTTTTCCACTCAAATTATAGATTTTAATAACGACCAATTTTGCATCGGCAAGATCATATTTAATCGTTGTCTCGGGATTGAATGGATTCGGATAATTGGCGTAAAGATGAAACTTAGTCGGCTGACTCAAATTGACCTGAACTATCGATGAGAATGAATGGTTGCCATCATAATCGAAAATTTTCAATCGATAATAGCATACAGCCCGGGAATTTTGTTCATCATCAAACGCATAACCTTGAGGGGAACTCGTTGTGCCAGCCCCAGGCACAAAACCAATTTTTTCAAAATGAATTCCATTGTTACTTCGCTGTACTTCAAAGCCATAATTACTGGACTCGGATGCTGTCTGCCATTTCAATTGAACTCGGTCGTCAGTCACGAAAGCTTCAAATGAATACAACTCAACTGGAACAACGATATCGCTCAAAATCAAATTTCCAAAAGGATCAGCGTTTTCATAAGCCTGCTCCGTATAATACCAGCCTGTTTGATGGTCACGAACATATTTTCCATTTTCATAAGC
>JALOPY010000206.1 GCA_025453735.1 bacterium
GTGAAAGATCATCCCGAGTTAATTGATGCGGCTGGTGATCAGAAAAATATTCCCGCTTTCTGGAATCACATGAATTCAATCGATTACAATCCGGCGCTGGATCAGATCATGCTAAGTGTCAGAGGCAATAGCGAAGTCTGGATTATCGATCATAGTACCACCACCGCCGAGGCAAAGGGTCATACCGGAGGTAAATATGGGAAAGGGGGCGATCTGCTTTATCGGTATGGAAATCCCATGGCATACAGAATGGGAACATCTGCTGACCAAAAATTTTATCAACAGCATGATGCCGAGTGGGTCAGGCCTGATTGCCCCGGCGCCGGAAATATTACGGTATTTAATAACGGATTAGGCCGGAACTATTCCACGATTGATGAAATAACTCCCCCCATCGATGCCAATGGAAATTATTTACGAACAGCAGGTGCAGCATTTGGCCCAAGCAGTTTTTACTGGAGCTATCAAGCGACTCCACCAACGGCGCTCTACGCCGAAGCAATTTCAGGGGCTCAGCGCCTGAGAAATGGAAATACAATTATTTGTGATGGCACCCATGGAACATTTACGGAGGTCACCCAAACCGGTGAGGTCGTTTGGAAATATGTTTGCCCGGCGGTTAAGACAGGTCCACTCTATTTCAGCGAGGCTATCCCGGACGACCCGGCTCGGGTCGGAGAAAAAATGAATGCAGTTTTCCGTGTTTATAAATATCTACCAGATTATGCGGCATTCGATGGTAAAGATTTAACTCCTGGATATTTTGTTGAAAAATATCCCACCTCGGTTGAGGATGACTTCACCCAGCAACTTTTATCATTTAAATTATTACAGAATTATCCGAATCCTTTTAATCCGGAAACCAACATTGGTTATCAATTGCCTGCTTCAGGGCATGTGTCGCTAAAAGTTTATGATGTATCAGGAAATGAAGTGGCTAACCTTGTGGATGAATTTAAAGAAGCAGGTTACCACAATATTCCATTTTCTATTTTCAATTGGCGACTGACATCCGGTATGTATTTTTATACAATCCGTGTAAATGGTTGGCATCAAACAAAAAAGATGTTACTAATAAAGTAATATAATATTAAACCTGTTCATTTATAGGAGCTTTTGAAATGAAATCGAAAATCTTTTATATGCTTGCTATTACAATACTGTTAATAACGTCTATATATGCTCAACAGGATCAAAGTCCGATCAGAAAGGTTGCTACCGAGGGGATCGGGTCAACGGAAGTACGTTACTGGGATGCTTCAAACGCGTATAATGGTTACACTCTTTTTGCAGCAAAAGGAAAATCGTATTTGATCGATATGGAAGGCTATATTGTCAATCAATGGAACATCGGGACTAATCCCCGCTTGCTCGATAACGGAAATTTGCTCGATGCCACGAAATCTGATCCGAGCGGTTTCGGCGGATTCAGAGAACTCGATTGGAACAGCAATACGGTTTGGGAATACACCGAAAAGCGAACAACCTATTTCCCGCACCACGATTGGACCCGGATTTTCAATAAGAAATTAAATGCCTACACCACACTTTATATTGCCAACAAAACAGTTACCAAAGAGCAAGCTCTTGCCGCGGGGGCCAATCCGGCAAATAGTTCATATAACGACGTTCAAATGGATGCCATCGTGGAAGTCGATATGAGCGGCAACATCGTTTGGGAATGGTGGTTTTTTAATCACATCATTCAGGATTTCGATGCGGCGAAATTAAATTATGTGGGCGCCGGTAAAACGATCGCCGATTATCCAGGGAAAATCAATATCAATATGCCGGGCAAGCCTTTGAAAAAGGATTGGCTGCATTGCAACTCAATCGACTACAACGACACTCTGGGTCATATCGTCATTAACAGCGTTCATGGAGAATTTTACATTATCGATCATGACAACACATTTCTTGCAAATGATCCCACCGGCAGTATTACGCTTGCGGCAACCACGGCGGGAGATTTTCTCTACCGATTCGGCGATCCAGCACGATACAATCAGGGCGATCCCCCCTCCATTCTTGAGGACTGGACCGCGTCGACAACAGGCAATAAACAAATCGGCGGAAGTCATGATGTTCACTGGATAAAGCCCGGCTTGCCCGGCGCCGGAAATATTCAGATCTTCAACAATGGAGAATATCTTTTCGAGAGAGTTTCGCAATCCTATATTTTTGAAGTGAATCCATATTACAATTCCAAAAAAGTGGACACCGGCGCTTATGTGAATCCTCCCGACGCAGGCTATTATACCTGGATTTACCCAAACAAAGATGCTATGAAGCAGAACAAATTGATTTCAAATCAGGTGGTTTGGATTTATTGCTCTAAAAATGATCAGAATTTTTTTAGTACAATTGGTGGCAGCGAGCAACGACTCCTGAACGGAAATACCTTGATTTGTTCCGATTCGCAAGGTCATCTTTTTGAAGTAACGTACGGCGATGCGACGAATCAATCCGAAGTCGTGTGGGAATATATCAATCCAGTTACCGAAGACGGCATAAAGGAGGTCATCACGGATCAATATCCGATGTACAATTCTGTTTTCCGAGCCTATCGTTATACATCTGATCATCCAGCCCTGGCAGGCAGGAATTTGACACCAAAAGGCACCATTACAGGCAGGACGCCCGATTATTTGACGCCTGACGATGTAAGCTCAGCAATCGAGGGTTCGAGCAGCCCTGCTAAATTTTTATTGAAACAAAACCACCCCAATCCTTTCAATCCCCAAACAGTTATTCCTTATCAATTGGAGACGCCTGGCGAGGTTCAATTAAAAATCTATAATCTGGCGGGACAGGAAGTCACAACACTCGTTCATGAGTTTCAGGCGCCAGGCAATTATCAGCTTGCCTGGAATGGCAGGGATAATTCAGGGAGACAGCTCAGTTCGGGAGTATACCTGTATCGGCTGGAGATAGGAAATAAAATCGAAACGAGGAAAATGACGGTGATGCGATAAGGAAATATTTCTAATAGAAGATAGAATCGAGTGCAAATATGAATTTCATTTTTAAGCGAATAGCTGATATTTTAATTCTTGCAGCGATGCTGGTAAATGCCGTCGCACAAGAATCAGGAAGCGAAAGTCGAACCATGTTGAATCTTCCCGATACGGGTCAGATTGGAGATTATACTTCTGCTTTTGGTGAAGATTCCGACTATACAATTTATCCTCCTACATTCACCGATAACGGAGATGGCACTGTAATGGATAACATCACAGGATTGATGTGGCAGAAAAGCGATGGCGGAGAAATGACCTGGGAAGATGCTTGCCAGTATAGCGATAGCCTATCTCTTGGCGGATTCGATGACTGGCGGCTGCCCAGCAGTCACGAATTATTCAGCATCGTGGATCATGGCAGGCTCAATCCTGCAATGAACAGCAATTATTTCAATACTACTCAAGCCGAATATTGGTGGACAAATACAGGCCGAGCCGATGATCCTGCTCGTATTTGGGTTGTGAATGCAGGCGGCGGCATTGGCGCTCATCCAAAAAATGAAACGATCAGCGCTGGCGGCAGCAAACGATTCCACGTGCGCTGTGTGCGATCCGTCTTCCCTGATTCAGTTGACCATTTTACAAATAATGGCGATAGCACGATAACGGATAATTTCACAGGCTTAACATGGCATATTGGCGAGAGTAATTCGCCAATGACGTGGGAACAAGCCCTTTACTATTGTGAAACAAAATCGGCAACAGGCTTTGATGATTGGCGATTGCCAAACATCAAAGAGCTGCGATCCATCAATGCCGATGGCTTGTTTAAGCCATCGGTGGATAAGGCATATTTTCAGAACATCACCGCATCACGTTATTGGTCATCGACTACGGAAATCAATAATCCGAGTCGAGCCTGGTTTGTCGATTTCAATTACGGCCTTGTCAGTTATGAGATAAAATCAAATCCATGCTATGTCTGTTGTGTACGAGGCGGCAACAACGAGTCAACGAAAGCCAACAAAGCTTCGGATTTTTCCAGGCAACCAGAAGAATTCGCCATCAAACCAAATTATCCCAATCCATTTAATCCAGGCACTACAATTATGTTCGAACTAAACCGAGGAGCCCAAGTGCTAATCAGGATATTTAACCAAAGGGGCCAATTCATCAAAGAGCTGTTAATTGGTGAACAGGAGATTGGCAATCATTCGGTTTATTGGAATGCGGAAGGATTGCCATCGGGTCTCTATTTCATTCAGTTTAAAACAGGTCAAATGGAGAAAGTTCAAAAGGCCATTCTTCTAAAATGATATAAATGACAACGATTCATGAAGGAATTTTATGAACAAAAATGGTTTGAAAATTAATTTGATTCTTTTACTTTTATTCGTGACGATGGGAACCAAAAGCTTCTCTGCTCCGAACGATGTCCGATTTATTGCTACTGAATTACTGGGTCGCCCGACTGACAGGTCTGTGACTATGAATGCAATTGCTGATGTTGATTTGGAAGTCTTTTTAGAATATGGGATCGAATCATCAGTCTATGCCAATCAAACAGACACAACGCTATTTTCTGTGGGCACTCCGATCGAAATGATCATGGATCAGCTCCAGCCCAACACTCGCTATTTCTATCGGATGCGCTATCGACAGCCAGGTGCGGCTGACTTCAATTCAGGAACGGAACATAGTTTTCACACCCAAAGATCACGGGGGAATACTTTCAAATTTGCCATTCAGGCGGATTCGCATCTGTATGACAAAAAATGTTATCCTGAACTCTACCAGATTACATTACAAAATATACTTGCTGACGCACCAGATTTTTTGCTCGACCTGGGCGACACCTTTGGCAATGACCATGACACGACCATGAATCGGCAAGAAATATTTCAGCTCTATCTGGATCAGCGCTATTTTTTCGATGCAGCCTGTCATTCCATCCCTTTATTTTTATGTTTGGGAAACCATGAAGTGGAATATAGCTACTATATGAACGGCACCGCCGAAAACATTGCCGTCTATGCCACCGAGGCTCGACAATTTTATTATCTCAATCCATTTCCCGATGATTTTTATTCGGGAAATACAACGGTCGAAAATTTTGTGGGTATGCCAGAAAACTATTATGCCTGGGAATGGGGCGATGCCCTGTTCGTCGTGCTCGATGCCTATCGCTATTTAACCGCCAGCCAGAAGCCCAGAGAGTGGGATTGGACGTTGGGAGAGCAACAGTATCAATGGTTCAAACAAACACTCGAAAGCAGCTATGCGAAATTTAAATTTGTCTTTATCCATCATGTACTGGGACAAACTCGGGGCGGCGTGATCTGGGCAGATAAATTTGAATGGGGTGGCTATAACCAAAATGGCATTTGGGAATTTGATGCTGAACGTCCTGGCTGGGGCAAACCAATTCACCAATTGATGGTCGACAACGGCGTGACCATCTTCTTCCAGGGACATGATCATCTGTTTGCCAAAGAGGAGCTCGATGGCATCGTTTACCAGGAATGCCCCATGCCCTCCGATGC
>JALOPY010000207.1 GCA_025453735.1 bacterium
CAGGGGAGAGTCATCGGCAGGCAGCACTTTTATTTCGATAGCGTGGAAGGCGAGAGCCTGGATCGCATACTCAGTCATTTGCTGGTCCGATTTTACATGCACGCCGATTTTATTCCGAATGAAATTTATCTGCCAATTCCATTGGAAGATGGCGCAAATATCGAACAATGGTTATCAGACAGATCAGCAGCAAAAATCAAATTGTTGTTTCCCCAGCGCGGTGAAAAAGCCAAATTGCTCAAAATGGCGTATCATAACGCGAAGCTTTTACTCGAAGAACTCAAGCTGCAAAAGATGAAAGATAAAGAATATATTGCCCATTCCGTCAAAGCGTTGCAGCGGGATTTGCGACTCGACAAGCCGCCGCTGCGCATTGAAGCATTTGATATCTCAAATATTCAGGGTACCGATGCGACCGCTTCATTGGTGACGTTTGTGAATGGACATCCTCACAAGAATGATTACCGACGATTCAAGATTCGCAGCAAGGCAACGCCAGATGATTTCGCCATGATGGCAGAAGCAATCGAACGCCGATACGCGAGGCAGATCAAAGAAAAACAAGCATTGCCTGATCTGATTATGGTGGATGGAGGAAAAGGACAGCTCTCGGCAGCGCTAGAATCATTGTCAAAATTGAAACTTCAGAATCAACCGATTATTGCTCTGGCAAAACGACTGGATGAAGTTTTTGTGCCAGGAATTTCAGAAGCGCAAAACATTCCCAGAACATCTTCGGGGCTAAGGCTTCTCCAGAAAATCAGGGATGAAGCCCATCGCTTTGCAATTGAATATCATCGGAAGTTGCGGGGCAAGCGTGCGGTCTCCTCCGAGCTCGATCAAATTTCAGGCATTGGTGATAAGCGAAAAAAACAATTGATGCACCATTTTGGCTCAGTCAAAAATTTGAAAAGCGCGTCATTCGATGAGGTGAAACAGGTTAAAGGAATTACTGAAAAATTGGCGCTAACATTATGGCAGCACTTCCATCCCGACGCTTCTCTCGATTCCTGATGATTTTTATAATCGTGATGAGCGAAGCATTTCTGATTTTACCATCGTTTCATGTTTTTGCACAGGACAGAAGCAATCCAACAACTTTTGTCTTTCCGACGTTTTTGCATACGTATGGCATTCGAAAGGCAACCCGGTTTCACCTGTTGCTCTTTACCCAAAACAAAACCAAATTTGATGATCCCCAGGGATTGGCAGTCACACGATTGCTATCCTGGGAAGATTCTACCACGACGACCGATGACGATGAGGTAACGGTCTATGGCGTCAATTCCGGAGAAAATAATATCATTTTCAACAAAACGATGAAGTCGATCGGAATTTATGGCTTGACGGAAACAGGAGAGCAACGATTAAATCGACCCCAGGGGATTGCTGCAAATAGCACAGGGGAGGTTTATATTGCCGATACTGGAAATCACCGGATCGTGAAATTATTGAATCCGGGGCATGATTTGATATTTCAGTCAAGCCTGGGTGAACAAGGAGCCGAGCCTGGTCAGTTCAATGAGCCATTTGGTGTAGCGCTGGATTCAAAGGGAATTTTGTATGTAACCGATACCAATAACCACCGAATCCAGCTATTGAATTCTGATCTGCTCTTTCTGGAGCAATGGGGAGAGCCAGGTCAAGCAAAAGGCAAATTGAATTTTCCAACGGCAATTGCTGCCACCGATAAAAATCAGGAGTGGACTTTTTATAAACAGGATTTTGTCGTGATTATCGATCTCAATCATAGCCGACTTCAGCAATTTCATCCCGATGGAAAATTTCTTCGGAGCATTAAAGGAGCAGAGTTTGGCTATTCGGATTGCCAACTTTCGCACCTTGCGATGGACTATTACGACAATATTTATGTAACGGATACAAAAAATCATTGCGTCCATAAATTTGATCGTCACTTGAAATACTTGACAAGCTTTGGCGCCTACGGCAGCGGGGACAATGAATTTATTGAGCCGCGGGGAATAACAATCTATCGAAGATTCGGGCAGGTTTTTATTGCCGAAAAATGGGGGGCGCAATATTATTGGATCGGCGCTGACTGTTTCGATTTTAAAGCAACGAAGCTTGCCGATCGAGAATTATTTAAATTCACCTATTTTCTCACCGAGCCTTCTTTTGTCACGACAGATATTCTGGACGAGAAAAATCGTCTCGTGACCCGGCTTTGGACCAGACAATTTCATGCATCCGGCGAGCAGCAAGATTTTTGGAGCGGAGGTGTTTGGTCGGTAGCAGATTCAGTCTTTCTCAAAGAAAAAATCGAGCCATCCCCGCACTATCAAAAAGGCAAAATGCTCGCGCCGGGGAAATATATCGTGAAATACCGGATTGAGCCGACGTATTCGTCCTATCGCTATTTTGAAAAAATTATCAAACAGAAATTCACAAAATATTAATATAGAAAAACAGACAAGGCAGGATGTCCAGCTCGTAAAACCTCAGAGGTTTTTAGAAACCTCTGAAGTTTAGGCTTTTTCACCCACCAATAAGTGAGGTGCTACCCGGTTCAAAAAAATAGCTTGACTTTTCCAATATAATTTTCTATTTTTGCTTGCGATTAAAAAGAAATTGGATTGCTTTGAAAAGGAGGGCATCATGGAAGGACAGAAACGAAAATTAATTATTCTCTCTTGTTTTGCTTTATTTTTATTCTTATTTTGCCAACCAGTATTTTCCCAGAAAAGAATTGTTCGCGCCATTCAAACGACTTCAAATCGAGTCCTCAATTTTGTGACTCATCCGGATTTTGTCGCATTTCTTGATTATGTGGTTTCGTTCAGCCATGCCTATTACGACGCCTCTTATGATGCTGTTTTCTGGCAAATCAATGCCAACCGTCAACAAAATTGGACCATTGAACAAATCAATGACAGCATGCATGGCCATTGTAATATTTCCAATATTCATTACTATAAAAATATGGCAAGGCTCGCGCTGGCAATGAAGGGGTATTGTATCGGTATCAGTCTCCTTCATGTCAGGGATGGAAAATTAGAAGGCAAGACATTGCTGTGGCGAGAATTGGGTATGATTCCCGGAATGATGGCAGTCTGGCAACTTCGTTATAAATATGGTCGCTATGGCAAAGCCTGGGATACCTCAGCAGAACATAACGGCACACGCTATGTTGTTCCGCTCCCATCCGGGGATTGGAGGATTGGGCTTGAAGGATGGCAGGTCTCTCTTGCAACGTCTGCAGAAATTGGGATCAGCAGCTATTTTTTGGGAAAAGATTCTTATAAAGATTTCAAAAGAAAACAAGAACGAAATCAATTCGAGCAAGAGCGGAAATTGAAACCAGACGCAAAGCTCAGCTATCAGCAGTATAACTGGGCAGAATTATTATGTTCGCGATATTAGCATTGAAAGCAAAGTGAAATTCTGCTTCTGTAAAACCGGAGAAATTTTAAGAAAGCCCCTTCAAAACTTTCGGTGATTTCAGAGAATATTGATTTTCTTTTTTTGTGTAACAACTATTTAATATAAAATGTTTTGACAATTTCAGAAAAAATGCTTATAATTAAGCAATTTAAAAATCAGGGGCGATTGTGTATCATAAAGGAAGGATCGCTTTTGCTTCGATGAAAAAACAAGTATCAGAGGAAAGGGTAAACATCATGAACGACAGCAGGTTGAAGAGAATGTGGCTGGTGGGGTGGTTGATAACTGTTATACTTGTCATTGCTTGTGGAACATCAAAAAAGACCATAAAAGAAACCTCACTTTCAGCTCCAGAAACAAATCTGACTTTTCTGCTTCAGGAATTAAAAGAAAATCCCAAAAATCCCAGCGTGTTTGTGAAGCTGAGCAACGTGTATGAAAAGCTTGACAGCTTGGATTATGCTTTGGCCATGATTGATTCCGCATTGAGCCTCGATCCAAAACTTAACACCGCAAAAATGGCACGCGCCGGGCTGCTTCTGAAAAAAAATCAAATTCGAGAAGGGTACACCGAATTTCTTGAAGTTCTAAATAGTGAAACTGGCGAAGAATTTATCAATGATATTCGTTATCAATTGGGAAAGCCATTTCCAATTCACAAATTGACGACCGGGAATGATAATAATGCATTTCCCCATTTCAGTCCTAATGGCAAGCGCATCGCATTTCAATCGGATCGCGATGGAAATTGGGAGATTTACCTGATGGACGCTGATGGCGCCCAGGAAGTCCGCATCACCCAGAATAATGTACAGGATGAAATGCCGGTCTTCAGTCGGGAGAATAATTTACTTGTGTTTACATCGACTCGTGAAGATACGATCAACCGGGCGAGATTGGATAAAAAAAGGGATATCTTCATGATGAATTTGGAGACTGGCGCTGTCGATAATCTTTCGCGCCACGAAGCGGATGATTGGTATCCTTCGCTATCTGAAAATGGCAATGATCTTGTATTTTCATCGGAGCGAGACGATCAGCGTGATGTTCCTTTTCATGAAAAACTGAGTGAGATTTATATTCAGAACTTGAAGAATTCAGAAGTATTGCGGCTTACTCAGAATGAATCTGATGACGGCTCTCCTTCTTGTTCCGCCGATGGAAAGTGGATCGTGTTTACCTCAAACCGGAATGCCAGTTACGAGGTTTTTCGGATGTCGCTCAAAGGTCAGTCAACAGAGCAAATCACTGATTTGAAGGCAAACTGCGGCTCACCACATTACTCTCACGATGGGAAAAAAATAACATTTTTTGCTGACCTGAAAGGGAATTTTGATATTTACATGATGGACAGCAATGGCGAGAATTTGATCCAGTTGACCAATGATCCGCTCCAGGATAGTTATCCCAGTTTCTCGACCGACAAACGGAAAATTATTTTTCATTCCAATCAAACAGGCAAATTTCAAATTTATTGGATCGACCTGATGAATCCATTGTCTCAAGATGAGCTAATCAGAAATTTAGAAGAAAAAATTGCATTGCTGAATAAATGAAAATGAGGTGGGTGCAAATCCTAAAAGTTGGTAATGCGAAATTGATATTTCCAATTAACACCATAATAAATTATGGTGTTAGTTCAAATCGTTTTGAGACAAACACCATGATTTATCATGGTGTTTGTGAGTATCCAATAAATTCATTAAACCGTTTTAACGGTTTTTGCCAAATTTTGGGAATTGCTCACAAATGAGGTTTCAAAATCCGAAGTTACTTCAATTAAATGAAAGCCCCAGTTTCTTCAGGCGACTGGGGTAATTTTTATCTATAATAAAATTGGAAAAGGCATTCAAGATTGGAACAGCGGAAAAAAGCGTTGCTCGCCCTGGAAGATGGCAGAATTTTCTGGGGTGCATCTTTCGGAACTCCTGGCGAAGCGTTCGGCGAAGTTGTTTTCAATACGTCGCTGACAGGCTATCAAGAAATTTTATCTGATCCATCCTATTGCGGACAATTGGTTACCATGACCTATCCCCATATTGGAAATTACGGATTGAACGCTGATGACTATGAATCGGTTCAGCCGGCGCTGGC
>JALOPY010000208.1 GCA_025453735.1 bacterium
ATAAAGGACAAATATATGTTTACGAATTTGAAAAAAGCAGATAGTGAAATTTACCAGGCGATCCAGAACGAAATATCGAGACAGAATGATACGCTGGAAATGATCGCCTCAGAAAATTTTGTGAGCCTTGCCGTATTAGAGGCGATGGGACAGGTGATGACGAATAAATATGCTGAAGGCTATCCCGGCAAACGATATTATGGCGGATGCGCGCAAGTTGATGTTGCCGAAGATTTAGCGAGAGAGCGAGCCAAACAGCTTTTTCAAGCTGATCATGCCAATGTGCAACCGCATTCCGGCTCCCAGGCAAACATTGCTGCCTATTTTTCTTATGCTAACGCAGGTGATACCGTGATGGGCATGAATCTGGATCATGGCGGACACTTGACCCATGGCAGTCCGGTTAATTTTTCGGGGCGACTGTTCCGCATCGTGTCGTATGGCGTGGATGAAAAAACAGGCTACATCGACATGAACCAGGTTGCAGAAATCGCGAAAAAAGAGAAACCCCGGTTGATCATCACCGGCGCGAGCGCATATCCCCGTGAGATTGATTACCAGGCTTTTCGAGAAATTGCTGATCAGGTTGGCGCCAAGCTCATTGCAGATATTGCGCATCCCGCAGGTTTGATTGCAGCCGGGTTGTTGAAAAGCCCAATTCCGCATTGCCATCTCGTTACCACCACGACGCACAAAACACTTCGGGGACCACGCGGGGGGATGATCCTGGTGGGGAAGGATGAAGAAAACGATATGGGAATGACAACGCCAAAAGGAAAGCTAAAAACGATTTCCCAGATTGTCGATTCCAATATTTTTCCTGGGTTCCAGGGCGGACCGCTAATCCATGTCATCGCCGCAAAAGCTGTCGCATTTAAGGAAGCTTTGTCTGATGACTTTAAACAATATTCTGCACAGGTAATTAAAAATGCCAAAGCGCTAGCAGAAAAATTGGTCAGCATGGATTATAAATTAATCTCAAATGGAACTGATACTCATCTGATGCTCGTTGACCTCAGAAACAAGCGATTAACCGGCAAAAAAGCTGAAGAAGCGCTGGAGCAAGCAGGGATTACCGTTAACAAGAATATGGTTCCGTATGACGATCAAAGCCCGTTCATCACCAGCGGAATTCGGATCGGCACACCGGCGCTGACGACTCGTGGCATGCAAGAAGAACAGATGAGAGAAATCGGGGGATTAATTGATAACGTTCTAACAAATATTGGCAATGAATCGATTGTTACACAGGTACGTTCCAGAGTCTTCGATATCTGCCAGCAATTCCCTCTTTATCAACTGGAATAATTAATTTTTGAGGGTAATATGAAATGTCCTTATTGCCAAACGAATAACAGCAAAGTAATTGACTCGCGTGCAAAAAGCGAAGGCAAAGTGATTCGCCGGCGTCGTGAATGTATTTCCTGTGGCAGAAGATTCACCACCAAAGAATATATCGAAGAAAGTCCAATATTGGTTGTAAAAGCCGATATGCGTCGTGAACCCTTTAATCGGGATAAACTAAAACAGGGCATTCTGATCGCATGCACCAAACGTCCGATTTCAATTGATCAAATCGATACGATGGTCAATCAAATCGAAAATAATTTAAAAGACCATTCCATTGAGGAAATTTCTTCAAAAGAGATCGGATCAATGGTGATGCGTTCGCTCAAACAGCTTGATCAGATCGCGTATGTTCGTTTTGCATCCGTGTATCGCAAATTTCAAGATAAGGAGGAATTTCTCGCCGAGCTTCAAGAATTAAACCAAGAGGTGAATCAAGGCGAAAAATTATGAACGATGTTTCGCTGGTTTCATCATTTTTAAATCAGAAATCATGGCGCTTCACTTACTATGGCGGATACTAAAACCACAGTGGGTGGAACAAAACTATAAACCTATTTCCTAATATAAAAAAATTTATTTTGAGCGAGGGAAAATGATTTTCAACAAACAGACATTTAAAGGTGGTGTCCATCCTCCTGAATATAAAGAACTCGCTGAACACCAGGCAATCGAGGCATTGCCTCTTCCGCAGCAGGTGATTATTCCGGTGCAACAACATCTTGGTGCGCCAGCCGAACCAATCGTAAATGTTGGGGATGAGGTTAAAGTCGGCGATAAAGTGTGTGAAGCGAAAGGATATGTCTCTGTTCCTTCTCATGCATCTATTTCAGGCAAAGTAAAAGCAATTGAAAAACGCCCGCATCCCGTCGGCGGCAATGTTCTGTCGATCATCATCGAAAGCGACGGCAAGGATGAATTAAGCGCTTCCATCGCGCCCGTTCCAAATTATCTTGCCCAGGATGCGGCAGAAATGAAGAAGAAGATCCAGGCAGCCGGGCTGGCCGGAATGGGCGGCGCCGCGTTTCCCACTCATGTCAAGCTTTCGCCACCTTCGGATAAGCCAATCGATACATTCATTCTCAATGGCGCAGAATGCGAGCCATTTCTCACTGCCGACCACCGGCTGATGTTAGAGCGTCCCAATGAAATTCTGGAAGGCGTCCGCATCATTATGAAAATTTTGGGCTGCAAAACTGGTTACATTGCGGTTGAAAAAAACAAGCCCGATGCAATCGCACTCTTGCAGAAGCTGCTCGACAAATCGGGCGATGCACTGAAGGTCGTTCCTTTAAATGTGAAATATCCCCAGGGCGCTGAAAAGCAGCTCATCAAAGCAATCACCAATCGAAAAGTGCCTGCTGGCGGATTACCCATGGATGTCGGATGTTTGGTGCACAACGTGGGAACCGCGAAGGCGATCTATGACGCGATATCTTCCAATAAGCCACTTTATGAACGCGTGGTTACCGTTACGGGAAAAGGCATCAAACACTCGAAAAATCTGCTGGTGCGAATTGGAACGCCATTCCAAAATTTAATCGATTTTTGCGGCGGAATCACAGAAGACACGATTAAAATTATTAACGGTGGACCGATGATGGGAATCGCCCAATACACGCTGGAAGTTCCGGTTACGAAGGGAACGTCGGGCATTCTGGCATTGACCAAAGCTGAAGCAAAATTGCCGGAGCCAGAGCCTTGCATCCGTTGCGCCCGATGTGTCGATGCCTGCCCCATGAACCTGCTTCCGAACACCTTGGCAAGAGTGATCGAATATAAAAGGTATGACGAAGCGCATCAGTTAGGCGTGTTGGATTGTATCGAGTGTGGCTCCTGTGCGTTTGTCTGTCCGTCAAAAATTCGGCATATCCATTTCCTTAAATTTGGAAAACTTGAAGTGACAAAGATGTTGAAATCGAAAGCTGCGTAATTATCGTTCAATGAGATAAGGAATACGATCCATGGTTAATCAATTGTTTGTGTCTGCTTCTCCGCATATTTCTGACAAAGATACGATTCCAAGAATAATGTACGGGGTGGTTATCTCGTTGATCCCCGCAACAATTGGGTCAATTTATTTCTTTGGAATACGTTCTGGCTGGATAATTTTGCTGGCGATAATATCTGCTGTCGCCACGGAAGCTGGTCTGCAAAAGCTAATGAAAAAGCCGATCACTGTTAAAGACGGGAGCGCGGTGGTGACTGGAATTTTATTGGCATTCAATGTGCCTGCCGAAGTTCCCTGGTGGATTCCTGTGCTTGGCTCCGCTTTTGCCATCGCCATCGGAAAAATTCCGTTTGGCGGCTTGGGATATAATTCCTTGAATCCGGCGCTTCTGGGAAGAGCGTTTTTGCTGGCTTCCTGGCCAACCAAAATGACAATTTTTAAGACCTATCCGTTACAATGGATTTCCGATTATCCGAGGCTTGCCGAGTTTCTTTCAAAATTATCATTATATAAAACTGCTGCCGAAGAAAAACTCAGCTTATCTGGTATCGATGCCATTACCACCGCAACGCCTTTGAATGTCTTCAGGCAACAAAAGGATATCATCGCTCAATTCAGCAATGACTCCGCGATGGGCGAAGCGGTTACCAATGCAAAAACAGCCATCAGTCAGCTTTATGATTCTTACGGAAATTTGTTCTGGGGAAATATCGGCGGCTGCATCGGCGAAACATCGGTTTTTCTCTTGCTGATTGGGGCGATTTATTTGATTTATAAACGCTATATCAATTTAAGAATTCCGCTCAGCTACATTGGAACGGTAGCGATCCTCACCTGGCTGTTCGGCGGCACCGAAGGATTTTTGAGCGGCGATCCATTGTTCCACGTTCTCGCGGGTGGATTAATGCTCGGCGCATTTTACATGGCAACGGATATGGTTACTTCGCCCGTAACATCATCGGGACGATATATTTTTGGCATCGGTTGCGGCGTCATCACAGTTTTGATCCGCTTAATTGGCGGATATCCAGAGGGGGTTTCCTATTCGATTCTACTCATGAATTTGACCGTCCCTTTGATCGATCGCTACACGAAACCAAAAACATTTGGAAAGGCAGATAAAAAATGAAAGAGATAATCAAATTAGGATTGATATTGCTGCTGGTAACAGCAATCGCGGGAGCGGCGCTTTCGGTGGTTAATAATATTACTAAACCAAAAATTGAAGAACAGAAGCGATTGGTTACTGAACGCGCGCTTGTTGCTGCCCTGCCAACCGCTGGCAAAAATGCGATTGATGCTGTGAAAAGCGGCGATACGCTAAAATATTATATCGGCTATAAAGACACAACACGACAAGAAATCGCAGGATATGCTTTTATTGCGAGAGGCGCTGGGTATTCCAGCATCATCGAAACAATGGTTGGAATCGATACCACAGGTACTATCATTGGTATTAAAATTATGCAGCAGGTGGAAACACCTGGCTTGGGCACCAAAATTGAAGAAATACAGTATGGTGATGATTTCCCCTGGTTCCAGAAGAATTTCCTGGCTCTGAATGCGGAAACTGTGGCTGTGGACAAAGATAATGGCGAAATCCCCAGCATAACCGGAGCAACGATATCATCACGTGCAGTGGCAAATTCAATTAGCTCCGGAGCTAAGAGTTTATCACAACAAATCGATGGATTGAAAATGAAATAGATTCACCATAGCGAAACAAATTTCAATTCATATAAAAAAAATAGAACAGAAAAGGCTAAAGGGAAAGAAAATGTCTGTGACAAACGAATTCTTCAAAGGCTTTTATAAAGAAAATCCGGTTTTTCGATTGGCGTTGGGACTGTGTCCCACGCTCGCGGTCTCGAATTCAGTTCAAAATGCAATCGGCATGGGTGCGGCTGCAACTTTCGTACTGCTTTGCTCAAATGTTATCGTTTCACTTATTCGAAGTGGGGTGCCCAAAAAAATTAGAATTCCGATTTACATCGTTGTCATCGCAACCTTTGTGACGATAACCGATCTTGTGATGGCTGCCTTTGCACCAGACTTGCACAAGGCGCTTGGAATTTTCGTCCCCCTGATCGTTGTCAATTGTATTATCCTGGGAAGAGCGGAAGCGTTCGCAGGCAAAAACTCAACATTCTATTCATTTATGGATGGTCTGGGAATGGGCATTGGCTTTACTCTGG
>JALOPY010000209.1 GCA_025453735.1 bacterium
CGCATCTTCGATTTGTGAAGCTATGTTCTTATCAATTTAGGGACGTGAATTAAATAACTTTCCCATTTACGAATGATCTTTGCTTATATCGAGGCAAGATTGCTTTATCAAATGAGTAACTTAATTAACTCACACTCCTTAATTTCTAAATTTTTGAAAGGGATTTTATGACTCCTTCTGCGACGGACAAAAAATATGTTCGCCTGGATCATACTGGCGATATCCGGGTTAAAGTTTTTGGAAATTCACTTCACGAGCTATTTGAAAGTTCAGCTTACGCTCTGTTTGACACCATTACCGACGCCAGTATCATTTCAGCGCAATTAGCGGAAACAGTTGAGGTGTCCGGAATTGACAAAGAAGAATTGCTGGTCAATTGGTTAGCAGAACTGAATTACCTGTTCTTAACTGAATCAAAGATATTCAATAAATTTGAAATCGAGCATCTCACTGAACGTGAAATTATTGCAACTGCAATTGGTGAGAAATTCAATTCCTATCGGCATCCGATGCGTGCAGAAATTAAAGCTGTCACATTTCATGATTTGCAAATTGAAAAAAAAGGCAATCATTGGGAAACAAAAATCGTTTTTGACATTTGACATCGCTTAGCTTCTCGCTTGAAACACATGACCGCGAATTTCGCGAATTTAAGCAAATTAGCTATGGTATGGTCATCTTGAATTCAAGCTTTAGTTTAAAAAATCCACTATCAAATTGCTAGTTCATCTTTTTTTAAAAATCATTCTTTAACAGCGGTGAAAATATGAGTGATATAAAAATTAAAAAAGTGCATGACTTCTTGTGGGAGATTCCCAAAGAGGATAAAATGAACGTTCCAGGTCGGATCTATGCCTCAGAAAAAATGATCAACGAAATCCGCCGTGATAACTCACCACAACAGGTGTTGAACGTGACGCATCTCCCTGGCATCGTGAATTATTCAATGGCAATGCCTGATATTCATTGGGGCTATGGCTTTCCAATTGGAGGAGTTGCAGCTTTCGATCTGAATAATGGGATCATTTCACCTGGCGGCGTCGGCTACGACATTAATTGTGGCGTTCGTTTAATGATAACATCACTGGAACGAACGGATATCCAGAATAAGATTCGCGACCTGGTGACCGGATTATTCAATTACATTCCCTCTGGTGTTGGCTCCAAAGGGGCGCTAAAAGTGACGGATCAACAATTGAAACAGGTGATGAAAAAAGGCTCCCGCTGGGCCGTTGAACAGGACTTTGGCTCTGAAAACGATTTGGAAAAAATCGAAGAACACGGACAGATGGAAGGAGCAGACCCCGGCACGATTTCAGAGAAGGCAATTACCCGCGGCAAACCGCAATTGGGGACGCTCGGCTCTGGCAATCATTTCGTTGAAATTCAATATGTCGATGAAATCTTTGATGACGAAGTAGCAAAACGGCTGGGCTTGTTTCAGGGGCAAATTGCCGTCTCGCTTCATACAGGATCACGTGGATTTGGCTACCAGGTTTGTGATGATTATATTCGGAAGATGATTCTCGCTTCGCAAAAATATGGGATCGAGCTTCCGGACCGCCAGCTTTGCAGCGCGCCGATCAACTCACCAGAGGGACAGCAATATTTTGCCGCGATGGCCTGCGCGGTAAATTACGCGTTCGCCAATCGCCAGGTGATTTCTTTTTGGGTGAAAGAAGCTTTTATGAAAGCGCTGAACCTTGCACCCAACGATGTGAATTTTGATACGCTTTATGAAGTGGCTCACAATATTGCCAAAATCGAAACCCATCGAATCGACGGCAAAGATAAGAAATTCTGTGTTCATCGCAAAGGGGCGACGCGAGCTTTTGGACCTGGCAGGTCTGAAGTGCCGGAAGTTTATCGTGACATTGGGCAGCCAGTCCTTATTCCAGGCGATATGGGTCGTTGTTCTTATGTTCTCATCGGGACAGAAACAGCGATGGAACAAACTTTTGGATCGACCTGTCACGGCGCTGGCAGAAGAATGAGTCGTGAAAAAGCGAAGAAAGAAGCAAAAGGAAGATCGATTCATCGGGAGTTGGAAGACCAGGGGATCATCGCAATGGCAGCCAGCCGAGCAACCATGGTCGAGGAGATGCCCGAGGCTTATAAAGATGTTTCCGAGGTTGTCGATGCAGTGGTTGGCGCTGGCATTTCTAAAAAAGTCGCAAAACTGAAACCGATGGGCGTGATAAAAGGATAGCCCTTTCTAAGCATCGAAACTTAGCAAATCGGCTATACGTTTATTTTTTGGAGCATCAATTAATTAAAGAATTCTCTTACAATGAGAAACGGAGTCAGGAGAGTTAGAACGGAGTTTTAAAAGTACAAAGATATTTCTTCCCAAAAAATCTCCGTATTTCACCGTTAACTCCGATACTCCTTGTTAGATTTTCTAACAATATTCTTTGTATTCGCTTTTAAATTCGAACTCAATCAATTATGTTCCTGAGTGTGCCAATGCCAAATCCAGGAGAATCGTATGGCTGAACCAGCAATCGAACAAAAAATTCAACAACTTCGAGATGAAATAAATTATCATAATTATCGCTACTACATTTTGGATGATCCAGATATTTCTGATGCAGCTTATGATCGCTTGTTACGTGAGCTGCAATCGCTTGAGCGAGAGCATCCGGAATTCATCACACCGGACTCTCCAACGCAACGAGTCGGCGCCGCACCTCAATCCGAATTTGCGACGGTTTCGCACACCATCCCCATGGTCAGTCTCGACAATGGCTTCGATGAAGCTGAAATCCGCGATTTTGATGCGCGAGTTCGAAAACTGCTGACAACCGAGGATAATGTTGAATATGTTGCCGAGCCGAAGTTTGATGGTCTGGCAGTGGAGCTGGTGTATGAAGCCGGGCGCTTTGTTCTTGGCGCAACCCGGGGCGATGGTTTTTTAGGAGAAAATATCACTCAGAACTTAAAGACAATCAAAGCCATCCCGTTAAAGCTTGTCGAGCGAACAAATCCTGTCCCGCAACGATTGGAAGTCCGCGGCGAAGTCGTTATTGGCACTCAAGCGTTTGAAGAATTAAACCGACGACGAGAAGCAGCCGGAGAGCCAGTATTTGCCAATCCCCGCAATGCAGCCGCTGGGTCGCTGCGGCAATTGGATCCAAAAATAACGGCTTCACGTCCCCTGGATATTTTCTTTCACAGCGCGGGACAAATTATCGGCGCTAATTTTGAAACCCATTGGCAGTTTTTATATACGATCACCCATTGGGGATTGAAAGTTTCCCCGTTGCGCCGATTGTGCCGGAGCCTAGACGAAATTTTTAAATTTTATGATGACCTGGGAAGCCAGCGTGAACAATTGCCTTATGAAATCGATGGCATGGTTATCAAAGTCAATAGCCTGGCACAGCGTGAATTTGTCGGAATGAAAACCCGAAGCCCTCGGTGGGCAATCGCCTACAAATTTCCTGCCAGGCAGGAAGTTACCCAAATCGTCGATATTAAGGCGCAGGTCGGAAGAACCGGAGCGCTGACGCCAGTCGCCATCATGAAACCAGTGCGGATCGGTGGCGTCGAAGTCAGTCGCGCCACGCTACACAATCAGGATGAGATTGATAAGAAAGATATTCGGGTTGGCGATTGGGTTGTCGTGCAGCGGGCGGGCGATGTCATTCCTGAAGTTGTCAAAGTATTAATCAATCGGCGTCCCCCTGAAGCGACAAATTATCACCTTCCGGATAAATGCCCGGTGTGCAATGGGCATGTGGAACGACTGCCAGGAGAAGCGGCGCATCGCTGCCAGAATCTCTCCTGTCCCGCGCAATTGAAGCAACAAATCCGTCATTTTGCCAGCCGCGGCGCCATGGACATTGAAGGTCTGGGCGATAAATTGATCGATCAGCTTGTTGACAAACAATTGGTCAAAGATGCGGCTGATCTTTATTCATTGAGCAAAGACCAATGGGCAAAACTGGAACGCATGGCGGAAAAATCCGCGCAAAATATTTTGGACGCGCTGGACAAAAGCAAGCACATTTCTTTTTCCAAATTTATTTACAGCCTGGGAATTCGTTTCATCGGGGAGCATACCGCGAGCCTCTTAGCTGCTCATTTTAAAAATCTAGAAAATCTCAAACACGCCAGTTATGATGAATTACTTACGATTTATGAAATAGGCCCGCAAAGCGCCCAGAGTATCGTTCAATTCTTTAATGAGCCAAAAAACATTGCAACAGTTGATAAGCTTCTTCACGCCGGGATCAAAATTCAACATGAAGAAGCAAAGACAGGCACTCAATTTTCAGGAAAAACTTTCGTCTTTACCGGCACGTTAGAAAATTTTTCCAGGGATGAAGCAGAGAAATTAATTGCTTCCCTGGGCGGACGCGCCGCTTCATCCGTAAGCAAAAAAACTGACTTTGTCGTTGAGGGAAAAGAAGCTGGCTCCAAAGCAGCCAAAGCCAGAGAATTAGGCGTAACAATTCTGAATGAAGATCAATTCAAAAAAATGGTAGCAGAATAAGCTGCTATATAATATTGCAAGTCAAATCTTGTTTTTTTTTGGAAAGAAAATCTTCAACACTCAGTCACGAAGAAACCACAAAGGTAATACGTCTTAGGTTTATTGACCAGGTTTCTTGGAGAAACCTGGTTTATTTTCGATCTGCAACTGTGAGATTACTCACAATGAATGCAAAAAAAAAATTAAATATTATGTAGTTTTTTATTTGTGAGCTTTGTGTTTTCATTTTTGTGGCTTTGTGTTGAAAAAAAAATGTACAGCTTCACTACGCTATGTTCTGCTGCAAATTGACAATGCCAATGAATCTTAATTTTCAAATTGGAGGGAGAGTACAGGTTCTGGATTCAATCATCGCTTACATCGGTCAGGTTATTCTGATAACTTTCAAGATATTTTTGGGATTATTTTTTCCGTTAATCTTTGGTTGCATCATCTTAAATATATTCTCGAAGGAGCAAAATAAACGGCTCTATTATATTGGCGGATGGAGAGCCCTGCTACTCACGGCATGGATCGGAACGCCCATTCATGAATTAAGTCATTTTTTAATTGCCGTGCTGATGAGCCACAAAGTTGTCGAATTGAAATTATTCGATCCCGATCCCCAAACCGGGTCGATGGGTTATATTTATCACAGCTACAAAGTTGACAATTTCTATCAAGCCGTGGTTGGAAATACGTTTATTGCGATTGCTCCATTTTTTGGAGGATCAGCCGTGATCTATTTTCTCAGCACTGTTATCTTCCCTGATTTCGCGCTGTTTACCGGGGATGTTCCAAGAATTTCTTACCTGACCATCGACAATGCCCTGGAATGGAAAAGTTATCTGCTATTTGGCGAGAGCGCTTATCATTTCTTCAACTATCTTGTGGACACGATTTTCGCAGTTGAACTATTGCATGATTGGAAGCTTTATGTCTTTCTCTTTTTGATGTTTGGCATTGCCAATCATCTCTCTCCATCCGCAGCAGAT
>JALOPY010000210.1 GCA_025453735.1 bacterium
TCCGTTTGAACTTTCTCAACAACTGGCTCGTAAAATCAACGCCATTATCAAACAAGTCAATAGCTGACTGAAACAATTATTCCTGGCGCGATTGCTATTTACAATAAGAAAAATGAAAAAAAAACCAAAAAAGAAAGAAGAAAAACTACTACTAAAGTAACCTTTTATTTTGAGGCAACACGGAACCTTAAAGATTTCGGAACGATTCCCAAAAAATTTTCACTTGATTTATTTTGATTTAATTTATATATTCATCTCACTGCTGTCCAAAATATTTGAAAAATTTGAAAGTCACAACTAAAAAACAGTTAGTTAACTACGGTCAATTTCAATTTTTAATTTCAGGTTCTCATTTTTGCTGTCCAAGATTTCAGCAAAGTAAACTCATTTGAACCACCTCTTGCTCAAGAGGTGGACTATAATAGGGATGATCCAGCCAATGCCATAAATCTTTATAGGTCAAAAGATTAAACCGTAACATCGCCACCAGATTCGACAATGACCAATTTATTTTGGCTTTGGATTGTAAATATTTTAAGATCAAAATAGCAATTAATGCTGTCCAAATTTGGATCATGACAGCATTGGGAGAAGTCCCGACAAAGGTTTTGATGCGCAGATTTTGCTTCAACGCTTTGAAGAATAATTCAATCTGCCAGCGATCCTTATAAATAGCGGCAATCGTGGTGGCACCAAATTGCATCTGATTGGTTAATAAGACGAGGCTGGCTTGTTTTTCTTCAATCCAAACTTCGACCAGGCGCAACAGATAGGGGCATTTATCTTTCGAATAGAAACCGTTGAGTCGAATCAGTTGATCTTTTAAAATATTTCGGTTTTTAGGAACGGGATTATTTTTGACCACCTGATAGTCAGCATTACTTTTTAATGGGGTAACGAAATGAATTCCGTTACGAGTCCATTGTCCAAACAACTCATAATCAACCAGGCCCCGATCAATTGCGACAATGGTGCCAGCATCAAATGATACCTTTTTTAATATTTTGATTTCATGGACACGTCCTTCCGTAATATTAACAAATTGGGGTAAATAACCCGCATGGTCCAATAATAAATGGAGTTTGATCGCACCTTTGGTACGGCGATATTTGGCCCAATCAAATACGCTTAAACACATGGCGATGACAGAGGCATCAAAGCTGACCAGTTTATTTTTGAACCGAAATTTATGTTTGCCGCCGAATTGACTGTGGCAACGGCTTAACAATTGATAAAACAGTTGTTCATACAGTTGCCAGGGACGATGTTCATTGGCATAGGCCAGCGTCGAGCGGCTCGGCGCTTTAGTCAAACCCAAATGCCGAATTTTACCCAATGCTGTGGCTAAACCACCGCATATTTCTCGCAACGAATGGGCTTGTCCTAATTGACAAAACAGCATTGCCACAAACTGATCCCAGCAGGAAAATCCTTTAGTGTGGCAAGCGGACTTGGTTTTTTTTACAAACGATTCAAATTCAAGTCTAGGAAACAACGTTAACAATTGACCGAAGATACTACTAAATTTATTCATGAGATAAGTCTCCTATGGTGAATTTCAATCTTTAAATTGTTATACTACGCATAGGAAAACTTGTCTCAAAAATTACTAAAGTCATTTTTTCAAAATGCTATTTTGGACAAGAGTGTATTCATCTGAAAATTCAATCCCCAACTTCACCAACAATAAGAAAGCCTATGATTAAAAAACTTTTCCCAATCAGCCTGCTTCTTTTATTTTTTCTCTTTAAATCTGTCCAGGCTGATGACCAGGTCTGTCTCGATTGCCATTCTGATCCGACGTTGACGACGGAAAAAAATGGTAAGACCATTTCGCTGTTCATTAAAGATGAAAATTTTAAAAAGTCGGTGCATAGCGCTAATGGCTGTGTCTCCTGCCATGTTGATGTGGATGAGGAAAATCTACCCCATGAGCCGTCACTGCAAAAGGTCGATTGTGGCAATTGTCACGATCAGGAGACCGAGCAGCATAACGAGAGCTTGCATGGCATCGCTTTCAATAAGGGCGATCCCTACGCCCCGACCTGCGCCACCTGTCATGGCTCGCATTATATTCTGCCAAAGACCAATCCCAAGTCGAGTTCCTATGTCATGAATATTCCCGCCATGTGCGGTCGCTGCCACAAAGAAGGCAGCGATATGGTGAAGGTGCATGACATTCCCGAAAAAGATGTGATGAATAATTATTCGGAATCGATTCATGGCGAGGGACTGTTTGTCCGAGGCTTGATTGGCACGGCGGTCTGCACCAGTTGTCATACGGCGCATTTCACGCTGCCGCACACGGATGCCCGCTCATCGATTCATCGCAATAACATTGCTGGGATGTGCATGCAATGCCATGCGTTAATCGAGCAGGTGCACACCAAAGTCGTCCGTGGCGAATTGTGGGAGAAGCGACCCAATGTGATTCCCGCGTGCATCGACTGCCATTCGCCCCACAAAATCAGGCGGGTTTTCTATGTCGATACCATGAACGACGAATACTGCATGAGATGTCACTCCCAGCAGAATTTGATCCGCAAGAATGACGATGGTAGCGTTGATTCTCTTTTCGTGAATCTGAAAGATATTCGGATGTCGGCTCATGCCAATAATATCGAGTGCATCAAATGCCACGTGAATGTCAGCAATTTGAACGATCCAGTGTGCAAGAATTCGGGACCTGTGGACTGCTCGATCTGTCATGCGCAAGCTGTGCTGGATTACCAGGCGAGCACCCATGGCAAATTTCATGCGCAAAACGATCCGAACGCGCCTGACTGTCGGGATTGCCACGGCACGCATCTGATCAAAACCAAAACCGATTTGACTTCAGGCACGTTTCCGAAAAATATTCCGTTTCTGTGCGGCGGGTGCCATCGGACAGTTGAAAAGGCTGCCATTCGCATGGCGGTCGGCGATACCACAAAATCAGTGGCGCTGTACACCGAAAGCATTCACGGCAAAGGCTTGTTGCAGAGCGGCTTGTTGGTCTCGGCGACCTGCACCAATTGCCATACCTCGCATCTGGTGCTGCCTGCCAGCGACCCCCAATCGCATGTGCATCCGAAAAATGTGGGGCAGACCTGCGCCCAGTGCCATCTCGGGGTTTATGAAGATTTTAAGGAATCCATTCACAGTCCCAAAGTTTCTCGAACCGATAAAAAATTGCCGACCTGCCACGACTGCCACAATGCGCATCAGGTGGAGCGGATCGATGAGGATTCGTTCCGCCAGCAGATATTGAATGAATGCGGCACCTGCCACGAGTACGAAACCACATCCTATTTTGATACGCATCATGGCAAGGTCTCGCTGTTGCGGGCAGCAGGGTCGGAGAAAACCGCCAAGTGTTCGGATTGTCATGGCGCACATAACATTTTGCCAGTTACGAATCCAAAATCAACGCTCAGCCGACAGAATGTGATTGAAACCTGCCAGCAATGTCATCCCAATTCTAACCGACAATTCACTGGCTATCTTTCCCATGCCACGCATCATAATAAAAATAAATATCCGTTTCTGTACTACACGTTCTGGGGAATGACAGCACTGCTGGTCGGAACGTTTCTGTTTTTCGGGATTCACACCTTACTCTGGTTGCCCCGCTCGTTTGTCCATCGTTTCAAATTGCAGAAGCAACTGCGCCGAGAATCGAAAAGCTATTATGTTCGATTCGAGCCAGTCTGGCGCATTCTTCACGTGACTGTGATCGTTAGCTTTTTTGCGTTGGTAGTGACGGGCATGATCTTAAAATTTGCAGGCACAAAGTGGGCAGTATTTTTTGCCAATCTATTGGGCGGTTTTGAGAATGCAGGAGTGATCCATCGCATTGGCGCGATCCTCACCTTTTGCTATTTCGGCGTTCATTTCGGATTTGTTTATAAAAAATGGAAGGCGTCGGGAACATCATTATTCAAATTTATTTTCGACAAAGAGACTGGACTGGCGCCAGGCTGGCACGATGTGAAGGAATTTTTCCAGACCATCCGATGGTTTTTCACGGGCAAGAATCGACCCAATTATGGTCGCTGGACCTACTGGGAAAAATTCGATTATCTGGCGGTATTCTGGGGCGTTGCCATGATTGGCTTTACGGGATTGATTCTGTGGTTTCCTGAGTTTTTCACCAGATTTTTGCCAGGCTATTTTATCAACATCGCCACCATCATTCACAGCGATGAGGCGTTGCTGGCGACGGGATTCATTTTCACGTTCCACTTCTTCAACACCCATTTTCGACCCGAGAAATTTCCAATGGATCCAGTGATTTTCACAGGCAAAATTCCTTTGGAAGAATTCAAACACGATCGACCGCGAGAATATGAGCTGGCAAAAGAGGAAGGCACGTTTCGGAAGAAATTGGAAAAAGCACCGCCGCGCTGGCTCACGATCTGGTCGCATGTATTCGGCATCGCCTGCCTGATCTTCGGGTATGCGCTGATCGGGATGATCATCTGGGCGATGATTTTTCAGTATAAATAAGAATAGCACGCGGATGGCGCGGATTTGATGGATTTTATTGGATTGTTCTAGGAAAATTTATTTTATTGGCGGGAGCCAATATGTGCTAAAACCTCACACTGATTCCATCACTCGGAGAGATGGAATCAGTTTCATTTTTATCTGAAAGGCGAACAAGCGACTATTCCAAATTAATCGTCGTTAGCAATTCAGAAAATCGCGGATCTGAGCGTAGTCTATCCAGCTTTGGCTCAACTTTGATCCAGAGCAGCCCGCTGCTTCGTTCTTCAAGAGCTTTATTCAGCCACTCAAAGGCATTATCATTTTCTCCCAGGCAGGCATAAATATTCGCAATCCAGTAAGGCGAGATGTATCTTTGCTTTGATTGTTCTATCAATTTAGTCATGATTTTTATCGCTTCAGCTTTTTGTCCGGACAATGCATAGCTGTTTCCGAACAACGCAAGAACATTAGCCTCATCCCCTGAAAGATTCAATGCGATGTTGAACTGCTCGATTGCATGCTCATAGCGCTCCTGTTGTTCATAGACCCAGCCGAGCTTGACATGTGCCGACATGAAATTTGGATCCATTTCGAGCGTTCGCTGCAATCGCTCCTTAGACAGGTCATACTTTTGCTCAAAAAAATAAAGCCAGCCAATGTTGGCATTAATGATCAGCGAGAGGGGGTCCAACTCCAGCGCTTTGTTCATCTCCATCATGGCTTCCTGAAAACGTCCCATCATGGCAAGCTGCAACGCGTACCAGTGATGAGCAATCGCATAATTGGGCTGCAATTCGATAGCGCGCTGCAATTCCTGCTCAGCGCCAATCCAGTCCCAATCGTACCGAGCCAGGGCAAATCCCAGCGACGCATGAGCTTCAGCCAGCGTAGAATCGATTGTCAATGCTTGCTCCGCAGCGGCTTTGGCCCGGGGGATGGCTTCCTTTGGCGGCAAGACATCATAGTCATTGAGCAAGTTATAGCAGTCTGCCAATCCAGC
>JALOPY010000211.1 GCA_025453735.1 bacterium
CGCTGCAGGCGCTGCCACGAGCTTCGGGACCAAACGCCTGATTGAGCGTGGCGTTCTTGCCAGCGTTCAACGCCGCTGCTTTGCCAATCAAGTAGCCCAATAAAATCACGCCCTGACCGCCAAAGCCAGAGACACGAATTTCGGTTTTTGCCATTCTATTTTGTCCTCCTTGTGACTAAGAAAGGAAAATTTAAACAGCTTCAATTATTTCAGAAACTACCATTTTATCTTTGCGTCAGAACACCAGATTTTTATGTCACAGCTTCCATCGGTGTCATAACACTGATTTCTTTTAATACTGCCAGTTTGGATGCATCAAGGATCTCAATTTCAAGGGGCAATCCTTGACTATCCAGGTGAAGGATGACGCCTTCTTTTAAATCGATCGAATCTGCAGGTTTGCCATCCCTCAACTCGATTAACAGTATATCAGCCTCTTGTGAGTATTTTATCTTCACTTTGTAAAAAGCAATTCTTGTGAAACGTTTTGTTCTTTCAACGATTTGTCAAGATGGATTATAGATTTTCCATAAATTCGTCTGGAGTGACTTTAGCCTGACGCAATATACCCCGCAATGTACCTACGGCTAATTCATGGTGAAGCGGAACAGCACAACCGACGTCCCCTTCTGGTGTCGACTTTTTCAGCACTATGTGACTGCCACGCTGTCGCACCTGCACAAAGCCGAGCCGTTCCAGAGCACGAATCGCTTCCTTTCCTGAGACTCGCCGTAATTTAGGCATAGACCGCCGCCTCAAAAGTCGTGAGCAACGGCCGTCCCGACTGAGATAGTGGAAACTCCTCCAGATAGAGTTCTGTCGCTTCTTTCAAATTGAAGACTGCCTCTTCGATAGAGTATCCCTGGCTCACAGTCCCCACCTCGGGGCATTCGGCTACATACAGGTCTTCTTCTTTGTGAATGATAGCTGAAAAGATTCTCGTTGTCATAATATAAATTCTACACTTTAATTCTGCTAAGCCTTCGCCACCCCATACGGCACAAACTTGCTGCCCAATTTTTGCGACAGCCAGTTGTTCCAATTATCAACAAACGTCGGTTTTTCTTTATCGATAAATTTCCCAACAATAATTTTTTGTTGAAAGTTGATGTCCAATTCCTCTAGCGGAGCGCCGTGTTTTATTTCACTATTATCATGATAAAATTTCATTAAATCCAATCCAGTGCCCAATCGATTGCGACGGGCATATAAGGTCGAGCACGGCGCAATGACTTCGATAAAAGAGAATCCCTTTTTATTTAACGCCTCATGCATCGATTTGGTCAAGCGACGAATATGAAGCGCTGTCCATCGGGCAACGTAGGTAGCGCCGCATGATCCTACCAGCAATGGCAAATTAAAAGGCGGATCACTATTGCCATAAGGAGCCGTCGAGCTGTTGGCTGTCAATGGAGTTGTTGGCGCTGATTGTCCGCCTGTCATGGCATAGATGAAATTGTTCACACAGATAACTGTAATATCCATATTTCTTCTGGCAGCGTGAATCAAGTGATTGCCGCCGATGGCTGATAGATCACCATCGCCGCTAATTACGATAACTTTCAATTCAGGATTGGCAAGCTTGAGTCCAGTGGCAAAAGGAATAGCGCGGCCATGAGTTGAATGAAATGAATCTAATTTGATATAGCCCGCTACTCGCCCGGTGCAGCCAATACCCGAAACAATCGCCACTTTGTCCATAGGATATTCAAATTTTTCCAGCGCAGAAATAAAACATGAAACCGCCGTCCCGATGCCGCAGGTAGAGCACCAGATATGTGGAATCCGATCCATCCGCAACAGTCTTTCCATTGGATGCTCGGGTAGATTATTATTTTGTTTGCTCATTTCACAGCCTCCTCGATAACTTGGTAGATGTCTTCGGGATCATGCACCCAGCCGCCTGCATGGGGAACATGATAGGTTTTCGCCTGTCCAGCAGCGCATCGTTCCACTTCCAGAACCATCTGTCCGAGATTGATTTCTGGCATCACAAATGCTTTCACTTTTTTTGCCAATTCTCGAACTCGTTTTTCGGGAAAGGGCCAGGCTGTAATCATTTTGATATAGCCGACTTTTATGCCTTTCTTCCTGGCTTTAAAAACGGCGGGCAATGTCACGCGAGAGGTGATGCCATACGCCATCACGATCACCTCGGCACCTTCGGTCTGATCTTCTTCAATCTCGATGATATCATCGGCGTTCAGCTTGATTTTATCACATAAGCGTTTTACGAGTTGATCCTGGGTGCCTGGCGACATGACAGGGTAGCCTCGCTCATCATGCGTTAAGCCCGTGGAATGAATTTTATAGCCTGTCCCTGCTACGATCATCTCTGGCACCAGGTCGCCGTTCGTTTTATAAGGCAGGTATTTTTCAGGCGCAAGCTTGGTCAAACGTCTTGGCGTAATTTCAATCTCATCTGGTTTCGGGATCACCACTTTTTCGGTCATGTGCCCCACGCATTCGTCCATCATAAATAATACAGGCACGCGATATTTTTCAGCTAAATTAAAACACTTGATGGTATAATCAAACGCCTCCTGCGGAGAGGCGGGGCTAAGAGCGATAATTTGATAGTCGCCATGCGAGCCCCAGCGGGCTTGCATCATGTCCTGCTGTCCCACCATTGTGGGCAAGCCCGTGGAAGGACCGCCACGCTGGACATTGACGACGACGCAGGGAGTTTCCATCATGGCTGCCAGTCCGATGTTTTCCATCATCAATGAAAAACCTGGGCCAGATGTGACTGTCATCGATTTTTTTCCGCCCCAGGCAGCGCCCACCAGAGCCGCCATCGAAGCCAGTTCATCTTCCATTTGAATAAAGATTCCCCCGACCATCGGAATTCGGCTGACATAGCGTTCCGCAACTTCAGTCGAAGGGGTAATCGGATAGCCAGCAAAGAATCGGCAACCGGCTGCTAAAGCTCCTTCGGCGCAGGCATGGTCGCCATCTAAGTAATGCTCACCAGTAAGAACACCTTTCGGATCAGCTTTCAATGGTCTCTACCTCCTCTCTCAGGGTCACAAATATCGCAAATTCAGGACAAAGCATTTCACACAACTGACAATGAACACACGCTTCAGGGAGTACGGCTTCAGGCGGATGATAACCTTTGATATTGAATTGCTTGGATAGCTCCAGAACATCTCGGGGACAATACTCCACGCAAAAGCCGCACCCTTTACATCGATCACGGACAATATGGATTTCACCATGAGGCACTTGAATCTTGTCCGCATCGAGAGGTTTACGCCAATATTGCATAGTCGCTCTCCAGTCTTATTTACTATTTTTGAAATATATGTTCGGGGAATTCTATACTGAAAAATTAGCAAACTTCTTCAAAAAAAATCTCATCTGGCATTTGGCATCAATCGCTTAACATCATAAAGAATCATTGGCAAACAGGATATTACTCGATCAAAGTAGGACACTTATTTAATTCACGTCCCTTAGCATTTCATTATTTCAAAGAAGACGCATTTTCATCAATTCGGCAATGACATTTGCATCATCATATCATTTGCGGCTCATTCTCAGTCTCAATTCATGAAGGTATCGGCAGGACATCTAACTATATTCATTCACATTTTTATTTCAGAATCTGGTGTCATTGAAACTCTAGATTGCCGAATTAATGATATTTTTTATAGCCTAACTAACTTGAAATATTAAAAATTAGTCGTTCATCACTTTCGAAAAATGAAGCTCAGTTTCTAACGTCTGCTAATTAAATTTTGAATGAATAAGGTAGATAAGATAACACAAAAAAATTAAAAGGCAAGTGTTTTTTTAAACTTTTTTAGGTTCGGATGAGAAATAGAAATTTTGCATTTTTAAAATTTATTGAAGAGAGCCTCACGTGGCAGGTGATCGCTACAATCATCGAAATTGCTGCTTTTTTTAAAAGAATTGTAATTCCCTAAAATGATTGTCTATTGCTTCCTGAATCGAATCAATCACTCGATCTGCTTTTTGCAAATATTGTTCTTCGGCATATTGATTTCTAATCGCGAAACAAATCACGCCAGCAGCTTTTGCACTTTCCACCCCTGCTCGGGAATCTTCAAAAGTGAGACATGATTGTGCTGGTAAATTCAGCTTTTCAAGGACACGAAGGTAAATATCAGGAGCAGGCTTTTTATTTATCACATCGTCCCCTGTCACTACGACCTCAAATACAGAACGGAAATTCAAGACGAGTCGATTCATAATGGTATCGACCTGCTGCTGATCCGAAGATGATGCTAAGGCTAATTTAAGATTTTTTTGTTGACAAAATGAAATCAATTCTATCACCCCGGGAAGCGGTTCTAACTTTTGCTGGGCAATCATTTTTAGATAAATATCATTCCGTCTTCGTATTGCTGAAGGAATATCAAACGCTTTCTGATCAAAAAATTTTTGCTTGATATCTTCCATATTATCCTGAATGGAATACCCGACCAGCGCATCCAAAAACTCCGCGCTCACCTGAATTTGATGATCGTTCAGGAACACTCGAAATGCCTCCAATTGGATCGGCTCGGTATCCACGATGACGCCGTCCATGTCTAATATGCAAGCTTTGATCATGCGAATTGATCCTGTCGCTCTTGGAAATGAAGTTACATGCTAAATTTATACGAGCTATGCGAATTTTAAAGCAACTCCTTTCACATCTTTCTTACTAATAAGTTCCCGAAAAACAATCAGCCTTGCAGAAAAAAGGCAAATATTATACATAAAATTAATGGCAACTGATTCTTTTGCAAAACTGAAATCGTCATTCAACAAATGAAAGATCGAAGTTTTATCTGCCAAGAAGATTCTGCTATAAAAATAGCTATTCATTACAACATTTTGTCACAATGTGCGCAAGAGAGCCTGACAAAACTACGCAACATAAAAAAAACGAAATGTTGAGTTAATTGAAAATCAATCTTTAGTAATTTTCATAATATCAGTGAGCTATGCACGTCGATTTTTTATTACAGGAATCTGGCATATTGTTTGCCATGAGAGCAGCATACGTTAAAATTTCTTGATATAGGAGTTGATTATCCATGACATTAGATAAATTTACCGTAAAAGCCCAGGAAGCCGTGATGCGGGCGCAACAGTCCGCTCAGGAAAATGGGCAACAACAGATCGAGGTCGAACATTTATTCAAATCACTTTTGGACGATGTTGAAGGTGTGCCTCAGGCGGTGCTCAAAAAAATCGGCGCGAATGTTGGTTTGGTGCAAAGCCGAATCGACGATGAAATCCGCAAGCTCCCTCGAGTCTCTGGCGGCGGAGCAGTTGGCAGCGTCTATCTATCGCCGCGAACTAATAACGTGCTCAATTCAGCGATGAATGAGATGCGGGAGTTGAAAGATGAATATGTGAGCACCGAGCATCTGTTGCTGGCGATTTTGAATGAAAAGGGATCGCCATCAGCCAACATGCTCCAATCGCAGGGCGTAACCAAAGACGCCAT
>JALOPY010000212.1 GCA_025453735.1 bacterium
TGGACGTAATCGGTGACACTCCTTATCAAATAGAAGGACAGGCAGCCAGAAGAACCGTCATTTCCCGCGTCATTCCCGAGTATCCAGAAAACATGCAGAAGGAAGCAATCATAAAAATAAGCTTTACCGTTCTACCCAATGGTCAGGTTGGCGAAATGATTCCCACAATAAAATCCGACGCTGCGCTGGAGAAAATAACACTTGACGCATTGCGCCAGTGGCGGTTCAATCCTTTGCCATCTTTTGAACAGCAGCGATCGGAAAAGGGAATTATCACGTTTCGCTATTTGTTAAAATAAAACACTCCGCCCAATTCACAAAAAAATCCAACCGATCATTGATCCAATTGCTTGCGACAAAATTCTTCCAGGCCATTAAAAACTGCACGCGCCAGCCGATCTAAAAATTTATCATCTGCCAGCAGCATCTCATCTTCCGGATTGGACATAAACGCGCCTTCGACCAGAACGATCAACATATCTGTCTGCCTGGTGACGTAATAATCGGATTGCACCCTGCCAAACGGAATGAGACCGAGGTCTAAAAGGAAGGGATAAACCGTCCAGGCAAGCGCCTGATTCTGGGGAACGGTAAAATACGTACTGGTGCCTCGCACCGCAACGGCATCGGAAGTCGCTCCAATCGAATTATTGTGCAGCCAGCAAAAGATATGCGTATTGGCTTTCCGGGCAAGCTCCACTCGTTCTGCAAGCGTCATCGTGGAATCCACCTGTCGTGTAATGACGATCTGCGCTCCTGCCGAATCCAACAACGCTGCCAATTTTTTGGTGTAATTTAAATTAACATCTTTTTCCATCAAGCCTGTCGCGCCGACGGCGCCTTTCTCCCTTCCGCCATGTCCTGCATCCAGGGTAAAAATTAATCCCTGAACAGGGCTCGAGGGCGGCAGAGCTATCTTCGGTTTCCGCCGGATTTCCAGGATGATCTGTCCCGATAAATACCTGACGCGATATCCCCACTGCTGCGCCATATTTAATGTGACAAACAATTTGAAGACATCGGCGCTCGGCTGGTGCCATCGGATCATTTTAATCGTTTCGTCATATTCCGGGTAGGTGATCCATTGGGACATTAAATGCGCGCCATAAACTGTTAGCTCGATAGTAGCGGGATCAACATTCTGCACTATGGAATAGGGACAATTTGTTTGAACATTCATCCGCAATTGAATCCAGTCGCCATTGATGCTATAAGCTGGCAGGCTGATTGAAGTTTTCGGAACTGAAGTTCCGGCAGGGAGCAATTTTACATCTGATGAGTTGACATACGCAAAACTATCCCCGGCTAAACAAACTTTATAATGACCACCACGCTCACCTCGAATTTGCAGCCGGATCCCTTCCGGCAGTATGGACATAATGCCCCAGCCATAAGGAGAAGTTTTCAAATATGTCTGGCTTATCGTTTCTCCGATCAACGGGATCTGATCCGGCAGCACTGTGACCAAACCAGGGGATAACTGTTTTGCCTTTCGTCCATCTTTGCCAGTGAGCTCGAAATGTACCGACTTTGAAGCGATTTTTTTATCTGTGGAAAGTTTTGTCACGCCGCTATAAATTCCGCTCATGCCGGACGCATCGCCTGAAGTCAGTTCTGTCATTGGAATATTTTTGCAGAGCTTATCAATGCTGAATTTCGCGTTGCCGCCAGGGCTTCCTTTGAACCGCACTTCCAGCATATCACCGGAAACCAGGGTAATATCAGTTTCAGGCCAGATAATGCGGGCATCTATTTCTGTTGGGATTCGAGGGCTCACCGGAATCGGAGGTTGACGAAATATGCGTATGCTTTGCTGGGTTTCGCCAGAAGAATCCTTCGCTACAATCACTATTATATTTTCACCAGTTTTAAGATCGACCCGATCGACAAATGCGCCGGAGCGATACACTTTAACCTGGCTCCCATTGACAGCCAGTGTAGCCGCGGGATTTGTGTTGCCAGCGATCCGTATTTTTGAGTATGAAACAGTGTCTCCGGTTGTAGGAAAAATAATCTGCAGATGGGGTGGTCGAGCCACCTGTTGTTGAGAATGCACAAAGCTCGACATCACAAGAAAAACGAAACAAACGAATTTTAATTTAACCATTTGACATCAATTAATGTTGGACGTCATTACAAGCAGACATTTTAAGTGCTGCAATTCAATTCGCTTCGAACCTTTTAAAAAAAAGACATGGCTCTATATTAGAAAAGCCAATAGAGCATTCGTCCACAGCTTTCACAATAAATAACCGTTTTATCGGTGCGACCAATAGCTGCCATTGATGTCGGCAATTTGATAAAACAACCGAGGCAGGTATTATCTTCCTTTACTCTTACGATGGCGCGTTTATATCGTTTTTTCAATTTTTCATAGCTATAAACCAGTTGTTTGCTGATCCTGGAAGCCAGTTCTTCGCGAGCGTTGATAAGCTCTTGCTCTCCGTCAGCGCTAAATCCGAGTCGTTTCACTTCAGAAATTTCTTCAATCATCATGTCAAGATCCTGAAGCGCTACCAGAAGCTCTAATTCATTATTTATCGCCAAAATGTTACCCCTTTTCTATGACTTCAATAAATTCTGAAAATGATTCAGCATCAATCAGTTTATTTCTGTTTTTTGACTTACTCAAGATTTCGACCATTTTGCCAAGAATCGGCAGGTACATATTATTTTCATCCTGGGGAGGAGCGATGATCATAAAAACAAGATGCACTGGTTTGCCATCGATAGAGTCGTAGTCAATGCCTTCCTTTGATTTTCCGAACGCAATCATGATTTCAAAAACGGAAGTTGTTCGCCCATGGGGAATAGCAATTCCCTTCCCGATACCTGTACTGCCCAATCTTTCCCGTTGATGAAGCATATCTAGCACATTGTCGCTGTGTTTGAGATATTTTACGTTGATAAATAAATCGACAATCTCTTTGAGCAGTTCATCCTTTGTTTTTGCTTTCAGATCTGGCAGAAATAGTAGCTCATCAAAATAGAGAATTAAATCCTCATTATTCATTTGGTTTGTCCTTCATTATGATTTTTAAAAATGATCCTGTTCATCATCGATGATTTTGCGCAACGCGGGTCTAATATAAATATGGTTTAATTTCATTGATCGCAACTCCGAAGCGATAAGCCTTATTTTATTTTCTATAGACAACCTGTTGTTGATAATAAAAATATTTTTGTCAGGCAATCGACAAAGTCCACCTGCAAAATCGCCTTTTTCATAACGCAGATCAATAGATAAATTCCCAATCAAACTTTCAAATCCGTCGAGAATATTTCTTGGGCTCATAATTTTTCACTCTAAATATTGGTCCAAATCTTTGCGCTTCATGGCATCAACTAAATCTTTCACCTGCTGCGCACGATCCCTGCGACAAATTAAAAGTGCGTCATCCGTTGCGACGATAATCAAATCCTCAACTCCCAATGTCGCGATAAAACGATTCGGAGAATCGATCAAACATCCCCTGGTGTCACGGGCAAAATGATTTCCGATCAGGACATTTTCATTTTCATCCTTTTCGGAAATTTTATACACTTCTTCCCAACTTCCCACATCGTTCCAATCGAAATCGCCTTTTAAAACATATACATTTTGAGATTGCTCCATCACACCATAATCGATGGAGATGCTTTTGATCTGGCAAAAAACTTTCTGAATAACCTCGTCCCGTTTTTTGGTTGTTAAATATTTTTGAATCTCCATCAAGCCATCATGCAGTTCAGGCAGCAATTCTTCAATTTCGTCCAGGATAGTTTGCGCTTTCCAAACGAACATTCCGCTATTCCACAGGAAATCTCCACTCTGAATAAATCTCTCAGCCGTAACCAAATCGGGCTTTTCTGCAAATGTTTTAACTTTATATACCGGCGTTTCATTGATTTCATCAACTTTACCATTTACCTGGATATAGCCATACCCAATCGAAGGGTAAGTCGGATTTATGCCTATCGTCACCAGGCAGTTCCGCTTTGAAGCGACTATTCCCGCCGCGGATAGGACTTTATGAAATTCTTGCTGCTTTTGAATACGATGATCAGCGGGAAGCACCGCCATCACTGCATTAGGATCACGTTGTTTCAAAATGACTGCTGACAGTCCAATGCATGGCGCTGTATTTTTACCTTTCGGCTCAATTATCAAATTTTCCGGCTTTAAGGCTGAAAGCTGTTCCTTGATCTGTTTGCTCTGATTTTCGGTCGTTACAACATAAATTTTGTCATCAGGAATAAGATATCCCAATCGATCAAACGTTGCCTCGATCATGGTCCGTTCATCAAGAATTTTTAAAAACTGCTTTGGGCGTTTGAACCGACTGCGAGGCCAAAATCTTGTCCCAACACCACCTGCCATAATCACCGCGTACATTACCATACCTCCAGCTTATCTATCACAACATAAAAAGAAATTAAAATCAAATCGTCACCCTACATATACCATCATCCTTTCCGCATTGCAAAAAAAATGCCTGAGGTAAAAATGTTGCTAAATTACCAAAGGCAAGAGACGATTTTTTCATTATCAGAGTGTAATGCACAGCGATCCCTGGCTATTATAACCATGAATAATATTTTGACTACCCTTGAATTCAATGTTCCGCATCTCTTAATAGATTAATGGCGTTAAAAATAAGCAATTTTATTTTAAAAATCAAGCAGATAATTAGGAAAATTTGGATTTTTTGACCGCTCGATTTTTCTAAAAATAGATCAACTCCAGATTACGCCTCCAATAGTAGCGCGAATGGATTTGCTGATGTCGATGTATCTTTCACTCAAAAATATGAAAAACGTTTCAAAACATCAAAAAATATTTTTTCGATAGTAAGGAAACATGCTTTTTGTAATTGAGGATTGAATGCGGCTGCTGAAAGAAAGTGCGGATTTTGCAGATGACACATTTTTTTTCATGCAAAAGCTGGCAGCTAATAATTGCCACATCTGCGATTGTCTTTCTGTGACAACTACGGATGGCTTTGTTCTAAAAGACTTAAGACATTTTTTTTTAGAATTATTTTATGATAATTATTGCAATTTTATTTTAAATTAATTATCTTTAATCGAACCTGAGAACTCATTAAACCTATATGTGACCGGGAAATTGAAAATTTGTTCGGAATTTCAAAGCCTGTCTAAGATTGCTATAAAAAAATCTTACAAGGAGCAACCAGGTTAACAGATACTCTTCGAGCACAGGGACTCACGGAAATTTTTGGGGAAGAATTATTTTGCTCTTATAAAACTTCTGTTTAAACTCCGCGAACTCTGTTTCTCGTTGTAAAGAGATTTCTTCATTAATCAATGCTCTCCGCCTAAAAAAAATGGCGGACAGGCAAAAAAATGGCGCATCTTCGATTTGTGAAGCTATGTTCTTATCAATTTAGGGACGTGAATTAAATAACTTTCCCATTTACGAATGATCTTTGCTTATATCGAGGCAAGA
>JALOPY010000213.1 GCA_025453735.1 bacterium
GTTGGCTTCATCTATCTGTTGGGCACCTGAATTAAATTCGTATTCATTTTCCAACTGAAGATGAAACCATCGGATAATGGATTTCGTTCATTATTTTCCAGACTTATTTTTTCTCCGCCAGAGCCACTGTAAACCAAACTTCTTGCTTTTCAAATCCCTGTGCGCCAGTCGGTCTTTCGCCACCTCGCATACCACCGGGTCTGGCGCCCATAGCGCCTGGCCTGTCACCCCTGCCACCAGGTCGGCCACCCATTTCGCCATCGGGTCGTTCGCCGTCATCAGACCTTTCGCCTCTGCCAGGCATTCCACCCAGCTCCTGGCGCATCGCTGCTCGATCCTCTTTACTCATCCCGCCCAATTCCAATCCCAGTTTCAACTCCTTGGCATTTTTGATGCCCATTGGAATCGGCAGCTTAAACTCATAACAGAAGACACCATTATCATAAGCTGAGCCAGCGACGGGACCGTCCAATGCGATTTCGGATCGTTCTGTTTTTTGATCCCCTTCGATGATGAAGATTCTTCCTGGGCCTGGCAAATCGCCCCTGTGTTTTTCTCCCATTTTTGCCATTCGCTCCTCCATTTCCCTGGGCTTGCGATCGTCCCGCTCCATTTTGGGCCGATAGCTGACATGGATATCGGTGCTGCCTGTGTAGTTTAGACCATAATTCTTCTGCTTTTTATTTTCTTTATCCAGCCAGATAGTAACGCCCATCATCTGAATGCGTCGAGCCATCTGCTCGTCATTCCATCGAAACATGAGGTAGAGATTATTGACATCATTGGCTACTCCCATCACCAGGTTTTGGTCTTCTAAAGTATATTGGGCAATTCCTTCCCAATCCGCAAACTTGCCATCGATGGCGATCTCCCGATCAGCCCATTGATTTTCGATTTTATCGCCATTGCAGCCGAGGATGAAAATGAGTCCGATGAGGCTAATAACGAGAGCTGTTGATTGTTTCATTTTGGGAACTCCTGATTTTAAATTTAAATTTTTTCTCCAACGGATAAAAACGACCCAACGGATGATTTTTGGAGTTTTCATCCGTTGGATTCATCTTTCAATTGGGCATCTAAAAGTACGAAGACCCTTCCGAAGGTTCAGAACCTTCAGAAGGGTCTTCCTATTTCACTTTTCCAACCCTGGCGGCAGCACGTCCGCTCCTGGCTCATGGGGACGCATGGGCAGTGGCAATTTTCCATGATGCCTCATTCCTTCCTTTAATGCGTGCAGATCAAATTGCTTCCGCTGGTCAGGTGTTAGTAAATCCCGCACGGCACGCTGATTGAGTAACTGCTTGAACTCGATTTCTGAAAGAATTTTTACCTTTTGGTCAATCAGACTTTTGACCTTTGCCTGGTTGAATTGATCCGCTATTAATTCCTGTTTCAAATTGGCTTCAATAGCGGGTATTTGAGACCTGAGCGGCATCATTTCTTTTTCCAGTTTCAGCTCCAGGTCTTGAATTTTAGCCTCTTGCTCCTCAGTCAAATCCAGCGCCGCCATTCGGGGCGGTTTTGGTTGGAACGGTCGATCAGGGCGTTGAGCAACTGCTCCTGTTGCCACGACAAGACTGGAGATCATGACCCAAATAAAAATTTTGCTTCTCATATTTCTTTCCCTTTCTCTTAATTATGATGATTAGTTGCTCTTGTGAAAACCGTTTTTTCACCTACAAGTATAATTTTTTGGTTCGAAAGTTAGACAGTTGAATTTTAGATTTTATTCCCAATTGTAAAATATTTTAATGGGGACTGTCAATAGGATGAGGATTTCGAAGTTGGCTTTTAAAGATAGAAGAAATATTTCGCCTTTGAGAAAGAATGATCCGATGCTATCCATAAAATGGCAAAATTAAAAGATGCACGACCCGAAACGCTACAAAACTTGTGCTTAAAAAAGGAAGCTTTGGATGATAAAACTTACTGGACCATTTCTGGCACTGGACATTATCGTGTTCTATTGCTATACCTGATAATTAATTGTTTTTAAAAAAGGGAACCATTTGACAAACGATCCAAGATATGTTCTTTCGCAGCCCCCAAAACCTGATTTGAATCGACTAAAGCCCTTCCAATCTTTTTGTGCTTTTTCATAGCGTTCATCAAATATGCCATCGAAATCAAACCATTCACACCCGTTCTTTTTCCCCTCTTTCATTCCTTCCCAAACCACCAGTTTTGTCGCAAAACTATTCCGTCCACTTTCAGTTGAACCATTCAAGTAGTATGAAATCATATTGCCGGAAATAATAAACGAAGCGACTGCTCCAATTTCTCCATTGATATAGCCAAAAACAAAAAATATTTTATTCCTAAAAACTTCAAGCATTTTTCTAATATCATTCTTCGATTCACTTTTGATACCCCCGCGAATACAATTGTCATGGTATATTTTGAAGAAGCTATCTAAATGACCTATTTCAGAAAGAATTTTACTTCCTCCAACAATTTCAATTGTGGCGCCTTTGCGTTCAGATAGTCTTATATTGTACCTCGTCTGACTCAACATTCGACCAAGAATTTCATTTTCAGGAAATCGGATATCAATCTCCAAAGTTTTCGTCGGAGCCAATCCGACCTTAGCTGGTCTGTAGCCAAATTTTGATAATTTTAAAGTCCAATCCTTCGCGCATTGGCTGCCAAGGACTGCTTTGGGCGCCACCATTACAAATTGCGAACGATATTTGTAAGGTATTTTTTCTGCTTCTTCCAATATCCCGGGATTTTCAACTCGCGGGAGTATAAGCGTTTTTAATAGTGGTATAGTTGAAGCAACAGAATATCCTGCTTCCAACCCAAACGTAATGACAAACGCGCCATTTTTATTTAACAGGTCTCTAAATTCACGGCTTTGTCGATAGTCGTTGTTCATTCTTAGCATCCTCATTTATTAATAGCGTTTGATTCCTGGTTGTTAGAAGCAATAAGGTGAAGAAATGATTTTGAGAATATCACAATTTTTCTGATACTGTTACCATAAAAAAATAATCGATTCACCAGTATTCAGATCTGATGAGGGCGAAAGTCACAAACTGATAACGCTAATCGCTTTAAATGTAAAATATTTTGTATAAATTGTCAAGATAAAATTTAATACTTTTCAAAATAATAAGAAGATGATACAAGCGTATTCCAAATTTATTGTTGGATATTATTTTCTGAAGGGAAGCAATGATTGCGGTGTTTCTTTGTTAAAAGAATTGAAGCTGTTAGCAGTAATGGTACTGTTATTCTGACTGTATCTCTGAATGTCTTCCTGAATATGCTATATTAAGTATATGAATGACCAGCCATAAAATTTTATCAACTGGTCATTCATATCATAAGCTTCACAAGAATATCAAGGATTCTTCATCAATTTCTCCAGCGCTTCTTTCGAGCTCGAAAAGTTCGGATTGATTTGGAGCGCTTTTTGATAATTGGCAATTGCCGATTCTTTATCGCCTCTGGCTAAATAGGATTCAGCAAGGCTGTCATACGGATTGGCTTCGTCGGGAAAGTGTCGGACATTGAGCTTGAAAACTTCGATCGCCATATCGACCTTTTGTTCGCTCAATAGCTGATAACCATAAACATTTAAAATTTGACTCGAATTCAGCGTATATCCGTTTTCCTTGAGGAGCTGATCGAAATTCTGGATCGTATGGTCAAAGCCTTTCTCATCCATTTTTTTGAGGAGGAATTCAGCCAGCGTGGGTCGGGGCATATCATATTTTTCATCAAAAATAATAGCTTCTATGGTTCGGGAAACGGCGCCTGCTGCTCCGCCATAATTGGATAGAACGATGATCGTGTATTTGTCATCGATATACCTTTTAAAATCAGCGCTGATTCCGGGCGCGCCTCCGCTATGTCCAGTCATTGTTTTCCCATTTTTTTGACTGATGCGCCAGCAGTAACCGTAATTTTCTTTGAATGGGGTGAACATTTTTGTTTTGTACTCATCAGCAAGCAGCTTCTGCCCATAGAGCGCCTGGTCGAATTTGAGCATGTCTTCGACCGTGGTTTCGATTCCGCCATCCGCATTGGCTGGAGGAACCCTGAAAATATTTCGGGTGAGCTTGCCCGAAGCGCTCTTTTCATATCCTGTGGCTCGATTCTCAACGACTTCATCGAGGTAATTGATGCGCGTGTCGTTCATTCCCAGCGGTTTCAGAATATTTTCCTGGATGTAATCCGGGTAGCTTTGTCCCGTGATGGCTTCAATAACAGCTCCCAGCGTAACGATTCCTGAATTGGAATAGGAGAAGCGCTCGCCTGGCGAATCGAACACTAATTTTTGATCGTAAATTAATGGCAGGGCATCTTTCACGCTGCGGATTGTGGATATTTTGCTCGCGAAATCCGGATGAGCGAAATAATTAAACATGCCGGATGTGTGAGTCAGTAGATGGTGGATCGTGATTTTATCGCCATACGGAAAATCGGGAAGATATTTGATGACCGGATCAGCTACGGATAGCTTTCCTCGCTGCGCCAGTTGCATGATTGAAGTGCCCGTGAATGTCTTGCCAATCGAGCCAATATTGAATTTCATATTCAAATTGTTTTTAACATGAAAATCTTTATCAGCTTCACCGAACGCTCTGGCATAAAACGGCTTGCCATCTTTTGCCACTAAAACGCATCCTGAAAATTGATCCAATTTCATGAACTCAGCCATGACATTGTCAATCGCTTTGACTTTTTTATCCAGATCCTGGGCATGAATGTTGGATTGTAAAATCAGCAAGCTTAAGATTAAGAAAAGCAGGGCAGCTAGTTTTTTCATTATCATAATCCTTTCCTGGTGAAATGTGAAACGTCAAACGTGAGACGATTCGCAACTTTGCTTTTCACATCTCACGTTTGACGTTTCACAATTATCTTCATTATTTATCAGTACGCGGATTCGAATCGGTCGTGCCATTATCATACATACCGACAAACTCGGTGACTTTTCCAGCAGCATCTTTATTGAATTTGATCCGGAAATATTCCAGTCCTTCCACCATGAAGGTGTCATCGCCCATGGGAGCGAGCTTATATTTTGGGCGATCGGTTCGCTGGTAATAGAGCGCGCTGTTTTCCAGCCAAATTCTCCGGGGACCATAAACTCCGACATAGGCTTGCAATGATTTTTCATCCAACTTCACCGGATTTTTTTCGGCATCAAGCCCTTTGAGCGCCCATGCCAGTTGTAGCTTTTTCGCTTCGTCTGACTCTTTTTCCATCAGGGCTTTGGTCGCTTCAATTCGGGCAACCATCAGCGCTTCAGCAGCCGGGACTTTGATGTGAGGCTCGATGCCAGTGCCTTCCCAATTTGTCCTGGTAATCGGATTCACTGCCCTGCCAAATGGCAATGACATGGCGATATTTAAATTTTCAAAAACCCTGCCTTCCACAGGATGAGCGCCGCCGCCAGTGGTTTCACCGATGATGGTGCCTCGT
>JALOPY010000214.1 GCA_025453735.1 bacterium
CTAAATTAAAAATATTCAAAGCGGAAGAATAAGTAGCTAATGGAATTCCGATGTCGTAATTATGTTAGAATTATTATCCTATCATAAGCGAGGAAAGAGATGTTTTTGTAACGGGATCGAGCTATAACATGGCTAATTCTGAAGATTATATCACAATTAAATATAACTCTGTCGGTGAGAAGCAATGGATCGCTCGTTATGATGGTTCAGACAACGATTTAGATTGGGCTTCAAATATTGAAATTGATAACGCCGGCGATGTTATCGTTACAGGAAAAAGTGATGCTTATTATTATAGTGGCTATCGATTTAATTACATTCTAACAACGATCAAATATGATAATTCAGGAATGCAGAAGTGGATAGCTAATTATTATGGATTTAGAGAACTTTATGGTTATTATGAATCCATTCTGCTTGCTATTGACAAATATGATAATGTATTTGTATCTGGCAGTGTGAAGATAGAGATTTATTATATGACAGTCCTCAAATCGCAACGATAAAGTATGATAAAAATGGTGATGAAAAATGGGTGGCGCACTATAAGGGTCCAGGGGATTGTAACGCTCATCCAGTCGGAATTGCGGCTAATAATAACGGGGATGTTTATTTGTCAGGACACAGTTATACCACAAATTGGAGCATAATTTCAACGATAAAATATGCATATTCTGAAATAGGAGATGATAATATTCCAATTCCTGATAAATATTCTCTTTTTCAGAACTATCCCAATCCATTCAATCCATCAACCATCATTCGGTTCGCTCTCCCCCAACAAACAAAAGTGAAACTGCAAGTATTTGATTTACTGGGCCGAGATATCGCTTTGCTTCTTGACGAGGAAATGCAACCCGGCGAGCACCAGGTAGAATGTAAATTGAACCATTTGGCCAATGGCGTTTATATTTATCGTTTGAGTGCCGGACATTTTGTGCAACAGCGAAAGATGGTACTGTTAAAATAAGAAAATTTTTGGTTATAAAGCGGCAAGTTCAAAGGCGAAATTTTTCTAAAATTATAATTGCAGCAATCCACTATTTAATTCATATTTATTCCAAAATTTGTCGCTAAAAACTCCTCGAATGCGCCTCAATATGATTCGGGCAATAGGCATGTCCTGTTGTTTGATCAAATGCAATCGGTACGTTGTGAACCGGGCATGTCGGAATTTTGCCGTCCTCGAACATATCTGGCGTTAATCGCTCCGGGAACTGGTTGCTGCCAACTGCCAGGCTCTCCGCATAAGCACAAGCCAGCGCAGTTTCCACAATGATTTGATTGTCGCGACACTGGTTCGCTTCATTCTGTTTGTTCAGGTTCAGGTATTTCGGGATTGCCACTGCGGATAATAGACTGATGATGAAGAAAATTGCCAGCGTCATTTTAGCGATCATGATTAGCTTCCCTCTTTTCATCATTTCACCTCTTCAGGATTGAGATTATCAGGGGATTGAAATTTCATTTTTGAAATCAGCAAGTTATATGCCATTAGCTAATTTTTCAGATTTTTTAAAGAAAAAATAAAATTTGGTTTCTGTTTTCAATAAGAATAGCTAACGATCTAAAATTGCTGATTCAACAACTGTCTATAAAATAGCCCGGTTATGAGGAAGAAATGTGATCTGTGACATAAAGCTGACAAAAAATTGGATAGGGACGAAAATTGTCTCAGGTGTGAGTTATTGGCTTATCAAATTACAGTTCGTTATTCTCGTGAGCTTTCGTTTCATCAAGAAGCTGGCAGCAGTCCAGGATGAGTTGCATGGTGGGTTTATTGATATTCGCATCCTGTTGTACCAGGTTTTTTTCAAAAATGAAATGACCCTCTTTCCAGAATACCATAGCTTCGATAGCTTCCTCGCCAAAAGTGTCATTCAAATTTGCCCAGTTTATGTTGCCTTCATAAAATACAATCTGTCCGTGTTGATTCTGGTGGTGGATATTTAGCAAGCCGGTTTTCTGGTTCATATTCAACATTTGGATGACTTCAATGAGCAGGAAATCGTCGATCTTGCCGACCAATGATTGATTCGCTTGCAGGCTCTGATAAGTAAGAGGCTCGTGCCGTTTGATCAACGCATCAATCCGGGTGCAAAGCTCGCGATCTGAAATGTCAGATTGCACAATAGCATCAACTCCACTGCGATAGCTGTTGATCCGTTCTTCCAGGCTGAAACCATCGACGAGCAATATGTATGGGATTGCAGCTAACCGTTCATTCTGACGAATCATAAAGCACAAATCGATTCCATCCAATTTATCTAATTGGGTCGCAGCAAGAATGAGATCGGGCCTTGACTTTCGAGCGAGCTCAAATCCTGATTTTCCATCGCTTGCAGTGATGACTTCAAAATCATTCATTTCTAACTGCTGCTGAACCTGTTCCCTCTGACTCTTGTCATTCATTATTACCAGGATTAATTTTGTCATCATTTATATTTAAACCTTGAGTTACTCTAAAGATTAAATTGACCTTGCTCGACATTTTATGGAAGATAATAAAATTCAGGCGTAATTGTTTCGATTAGTATGTTTCAGAAATTACATATCTATATATAGAGGTGGTGTTGATAACTTGTGAATATGTTGATAATTTTTTAACACCATACAGCACAGGAGCCATTGTTCGAAAATGATCTAAATTTTTCAAATTCTATATATGGTCGAATCGATTATAAACATCACAACATTTAGTAAACCGAATATTTTTCCAGTTTAACTCATTGAAAAATAGTCGTTAGAAAAAAATATGAAATTCCCCCAGTTCTCTTTTTTAAAAGAAATATCTTCGCCAGGTATTGAAAATTATTTTTTTCCTCTGCTGCTAACATTACAAAGAAATCAGATTTTTAAATAAGCCTTGTGCGTTAATAATTTGAAATGTGGATAACTTTTTTGCCTTCCCGAACAATCTTCCAGATATGAGCCAAACGGTGCTGCAGAAACAGGTCGAATCGCTCCTGCGATTCGTCGATTGAATTGCGAATTCGCTTCGTCACAAGCATGAAATGGGGGCGTTGTTTGCAATTTGATTTAATAATGAAACATATTTCTCTTGGTGATCATTAAAATACGATAAATATTTATTGACTTTAACTGGAAAAATTGCTTAATTATTATAACAAAAAAAAATATTAAAATCAATAACTAAATTCACGCTGCTTATGGATTGGATCTGGACTAGTATTTTATTTGGTGCTCTGCTTGTTGCGATTGGAAGCGCGGAATTTCTGCGCAAGCGTTATCAATTCTCGATTAAGATTACCCGGAAATTTATTCATATTATTACTGGTATTTTTATTGCGGTCACGCCGCTGGTATTGTATAGCAAATTCCCATTGCTGATAATTTCAGGTTTGTTTATTCTTGTCAATATTTTTGCTATCAAGTTGCATTGGATGCCAGGCATGCACGCTACTGAAAAAGTCAGCTACGGGACAGTATTTTATCCGATATCGTTTTTTATTCTGACGTTTTTTCTGTGGCAGAATCATAAAACGATTCTGGTTATCGCCATTTTGATCATGGCGATTGCGGATGCGATGGCAGCTATCGTTGGGGAAAATATTAAAAAACCGATCCGTTATCAAATATCAGGAGAGCTGAAATCGTTTCAGGGATCGGCAGTCATGTTTGCAACGACATTTATTATCACGTTGTTGGGATTAAAACTTTTTGCTCAAATTGATAACCTGACTGTTGCTATTACTCAAGCGATCTGGATTTCGGGAATGGTGGCGATCATCACGACTGCTTGCGAATCCATCTCCTTCAAAGGGTCCGATAATCTCACGGTACCGCTGGGCGCTGCATTCGTGCTTCATTATATGATCACGCACACCCAGACTCAAAATATCAATTTTACGATCGGGCTCGGTATTGCGCTACTGATCGCAAGCGGATCTTACTTTCTACATTTTCTCAGTGGCAGTGGAGCAGTTTCCACGTTTTTGCTGGGCACTGTTGTTTTTGGAACCGGGAGTTGGGAGTTTAGTCTGCCGATTTTGTTATTTTTTATCCTTTCAAGTTTGTTATCAAAAATTGGGAAAACCTGGAAGCAGAAATTTGCAGACACTTTTCAAAAAGGCGGACGTCGCGATTTCGGTCAGGTGCTGGCAAATGGCGGCATTGCTGGAGCCATAATTTTGTTATGGAATTATTTCCCGCATGATATGTGGTACTTCGCGTTTGTCGGATCGATCTCTGCGGTAACGGCTGATACCTGGGCAACTGAGATCGGTGTTTTTTCAAAATTGCCGCCACGTCATATTTTGAATTTCAAGCAAGTGAAGCCTGGCACCTCTGGTGGGGTTACGGTGCTGGGATTCATGGGAGCGCTGTTCGGGAGTTTCGTCATCGTCTTTTTCGGAAGCCTGGTAACAACACGATATGATAGTTTCAGTCATATCCTTCCTTTTATTGCAATGATCATTATCGCCGGACTTTTGGGAAGCGTCGTTGACAGCATTATTGGAGCGACGATACAATCGCAGTATCAATGTCCGAATTGTGGGAAGATCACTGAAAAGAAAATCCATTGTCAGCATCATGCCACGAAATTAATTTCTGGCTTTCGGTTTATTGATAATGACGTCGTGAATGGGATTTGTGCGTTTAGTGGAGGATTGATAACCTGGATTATCTATCAATTCTATGTTTAGGGGGTGCGATAAAATGAGTGCATCATTCAACATTTTTAATTTGCTATTTATTGTGGTTGCTTATAATCAAACTGAGAAAGTTATTTAATCTTTCCCCCCTTAACCATTTAATCAATTGAGGAGTGAATGCCGACAAGAAAGGCTATAGTTCAATACATTGATCAGTTGTATAGTCTTAAATTGGATGAGGATGAATTTAAGCTTCGCGTCGCACGGCTGAAAAAGCTGGGCAAAATTGTCCCGACGATACTATTTGAGCTAATTTCAAAGGCGGATTTTGACAAGAAACAGTTTTTATTTGCCATTCTAAGCGAGATTGGCGATGATCACGTTATCGCGCGATTGCGTGAATTTATCACCAATCCCAATGAAACGGATGAGACAAAATTATTAGCAGCCGTCGCTGTGTATCAGATTGGCGGCTATTTAGATTTTTGGGTTCTAGAAGATAATTTGTCAAATCCCCAGGTTTTGGGTAAGAAAATCATCGAAAATATGCTTGAGAAATCAGAAGAACCCTGGTTTATTAAGGTCTTTCTCGAAAATTTTCCCGGCTTGATCCGGGAAGGTCAGTTTGCCGCGCTCGATGATTTTGCAACGTTCACTGGCGATAAACGAATCGTTAACTTCCTGGGACCGCTCTCCGAGATTATCGATGATGAATTGAATGAGATAATCATTCCAATTTTAGTGGACAGTCATGATCGGCGTGCCTTTCAATATCTGCAAAAAATCATCAAACGATCCGATTCAAAATTATTGC
>JALOPY010000215.1 GCA_025453735.1 bacterium
AGTTCAAGCAGCAGGCAGACACCAGGTCATCTGGAATGCAGAGCAGATGAGCAGCGGCATTTATTTCTGTCGGATGGAGGCGGGTCATGATACTCGATTTATAAAAATGGTAGTGGTTCATTGACTTTTCTTGGTTAAATCTTAATGCAGGAGTGCGGCGCCTTTATGCGCCGCCACAGCGCATTCCATGAAGGGAATGCACTCCTGCGCCAAAATCAATCGGAGATTCTCCATGCGAATTCACAAACTTTTTTTCATCCTGTTTTTCTTTGTCGTTATGGCTCAATCCAGCCCGGCGCAACAGCTTACCATCACTGGCAAAATCATAGACATCAATACCCATCGGGCGATCCCGCATGTCAATATTTTCATCAAGGGAACGCAAATCGGAACCATCAGCGATATCTCAGGCAAATTTTCACTTACGATATCAAAGCCGAATGAGCAGATGATTCTGGTGCTGCAGCATATCAATTACGATGTGTTTGAAATCGCGCTGGGCAAGATCGAGTCATCACAAACACTCTATCTCCAGCCGCGAGTCATCCCGTTGCCGGAAGTCGCCATTGAAGCGAAAGGCGAAAAATTGGAGATCGAAAAAGACCTGCCGCAGACGATCGCCATGATCCGCGCCAGCGATTTTCAAATCCGGGGTTATGTCGATGCCGGCGATCTGCTGCGGATCGACCATAGCGTCCAGGTCGAAGAAGAGATCAGCGGCAAGAAGACGATCTCGATTCGCGGCGGCAATCCCGATGATGTGGTGGTGCTGTATAATGGCGTGAAAATGAACAGCCAGTTCGATAATGTTTTCGACATGTCGCTCGTCGATCTCGATGATATTCAGCGATTCGAGGTGATCAAAGGGAGCAATACCGCGCTGTACGGCTCCGAAGCGTTTTCCGGCGTGATCAATATCGTTCCACGGGTGCAACAGGATTATAAAATTCGATTCCAGCAGCGGGTGGGCACGTATGATTCCGGCAATTTTGGTTTGCACCTGTATCAAAATTTCAAGAATCTGCATGGCTCATATCAATTTCGTCAGGGCGCAGCAAAACGCCGATTTGAAGATACCGAGGAATTGGAAGGCTATCTCACCAATGAATCGTCGCATCATACCGGACATCTCGAATATCATTTTTCCGAATTGCCAGGCGGAATTCCGGGCAATTCATTGGGCGTTATGTACGTCCAATCCGAGCTCAATTATGAAAAGGAGAGCATGGATGACTCCGAGTTGCTTGACAATCTCAATAAGTTAATTGGCTTGCGCTATAGCGGCGATATTTTCAAATTAAAACATCTGAATTTTTCAGCCTCGCAACGATGGTTCGAGGAATCGCTGATGCTTTCCAGCAATTATGGCCTGGTGGATCGGATCGATCGATCTTCATGCGGAAAAAACGTTCATGTTCCGGAGCTGGGATTTATTATTCGCCTATCAGTTTGAAAACGCGAAGTTGGATTTTTTTGATAAACGCGGCGAATACAATTTGCAAGACGGCAAAAAAAATGCGGCAGCGATCGATCGGAAAAAGCATGGCTTGGTTTCGATCTTGAAGATTCACGCGCCCAGCGGATCAGAGATGGTGCAAAAAGTGGATTTCGACGTCAGCTTCCGCCATGATCGCGTGCAGGATGCATTCGATAATCTGGTGCTTGCCGACGCCAGTGGCGAGCTGATCGAAGGCAATGAATGGCAAAATACGATGCTAAAATTCGCCGCGTATTTTTCCGGCTATCACAAAAGCTATGCTTTCGATTTTTACACCAATGTCGGCAGCAATTTCAAATTTCCATCGCTGTCCCAATTAATGAGCAGCCGGGGCGTCAGCAATTATCAGGGAATTCGCCCCAATCTCGATCCGGAAAAAAATCAAAGCGTCGAGCTTGGCGCGGTGTTGAAGCGAGATTTACGGGAGCATCCGGTGATTTATGGCTGGCAAATTTCTGGAAATTATATGAAGAATAATTATGATAATAAATTTCGAGCCTATTATCTGGTCGGAATTCCATTCGCCTATTATGATAACGTGCCCGACGCCAATATTTCTGGCTTCGAGACCAAGACCAGCGTGTTTCTGCTGAAGAAAAAATTGACCGTCGAGTTCGGACTGTCAAGCTACAATATTTCTGACAAGTCTGCCTTTCCGTTTAAATATGACATGAAGCAGACAATCAATTTTATGATCGATCACGCGGGCTATGCGTTTCAACTTCATTGGTTCAAAGAGGGCGAGCAGATGGGCTGGATTCGCCAATTTACTGGTCAATTCGTACAGGTGATTCTGCCGGAGTTTTCCAACATCGATCTGCACCTGAGCAAGACGTTTAACATTGGAAAATTGAAGCTCTTTGGGAATGTCAGCGTGCGGAATATGCTGAGTGATGAAATCATTCTGGAAGGACTTGCCCTGCGGGATCGGCGTTATTATGTAACCGGGGGAATTCAATATTAGAATCTGATTTGCCATGGTGCCTCGTGATCGCTAATTGCGCGAATCACGCCATAGGCGGATGCGCGGCGGCGCATCATTCTATTTGCGCAAATTTTCTGAATTAGCTCGAATTGGCGAAATTCGCGGTCAAGCATGTTTTGAGAGCAGACTCAGGCAAAAAATTTGGGGTAACATATTATGAAAACAAGAACTCAATTTGGCCACTGATTCCATCGCTCAAAGCGATGGAATCAGTTATTGCAGAAAAATTTGAGGCATAAATGAGGGCATACTCCCATGAAAAAACGAACTCATTTTTTTCGAGCATTGCTATCAGCAGCAATTCTGTTGCTGAACCAGTGCACTGATAATCCGTTCAGCGATACAACAATCTCCTTGCCCGGAACCACCATTCGCGGCACCGTCGAACTCAGCGATGGCAGCTCGCCGGATGGCGTGTATGTCTGGCTGGAAGGTTTTGATTTCGGAACGTTCACGGATCATAATGGCAGGTTTCAATTCAAGCTGCCATCTCCCAGAAGCCAGGCAGGAGCGGGCATTACGGGAACGTTAAAAATTTATGTTTACCTGGCAAATTTCAATCTGGCGACGCACACGATCGTGCTTCGGAATGGCGAATTGGATTATGTCCACAGCCGCATCCACGAGAATGGCGAGCTGCGGAACTCGATCTATTTGTCGAAATTCCTGGATATTGAAACTGACATCGAGCCGACTTCCGTGGATTTAAGTTATAATGGGGCTATTGCCGTGCAATTAACGCTGCGGGCATTGGAAGATACGGTGTTTGTCCAGATTCCCGATAAAACCCAGGGCCCGCTCTCCATTTTGATGACGCAAAAAATTTCGCCGGATCAGGACTATTTCGAAATCGTGGTGACGCATCCGTTCGCACTGAATGCGAACATGGTCGCCGACACGATCACGATGGTGCCAAAAGTCTGGCTCGCTGGTTTTGCAATGAGCCCCGGTCGCTTTCCCAGAGGAAAATATAAGATCGTGCCGTACTTTTTGATCGATCCCAGATCAGATTTGCCAGCCGAAATGTTGAATAATTTGGGACGCAATATCGATCGACCGGTATCTGAATTTCTCAAAATTCCCACGAAAAGAAACGGCGGCGATCTGGAGGTGACGGCTATAAATTAACAGAATGCATGGAAAACCAGGACGGAACTGATGGTCGGAAAGACGATTCTTCACTACAAAATTCTCGACATTCTTGGCAAAGGCGGCATGGGCATTGTGTACAAGGCGGAGGATATGAAATTAGGCAGAACTGTTGCCCTGAAATTTTTATCCGATTATCCCCTCGCCGATGAGGAAGACCGAGCCCGATTCGAACGGGAAGCCCGAGCCGCTGCATCTTTGAACCACCCCAATATCTGCACGATTTATGAATTCCACCAGACCGAAGAATTCGCCTTCATTGCTATGGAATACATCGAAGGCGAAACTTTGAAGCAAATCCTCAAGCGAGATGGTCCATTTTCACAGGATAAAGCGACTGAAATTATTATTGCTGTTGCCGAAGCATTGGCAGAAGCCCATAAAAAAGGCGTTATCCATCGCGACATTAAATCTGATAACATCATGATCACCAGAGCAGGTGTGGTCAAGGTCATGGATTTCGGCTTGGCAAAATTGAAGGATGCGCCGACCATCACCAAATCGAAAAGCCCGATGGGAACTGTGGGCTATATGTCACCGGAATTAATTCAAGAGAAAAAAATCGATCATCGGACGGATTTATGGTCATTGGGCGTGGTTTTGTTTGAGATGCTGACCGGGGAAATGCCCTTCAAGGGGGATTCAGATGTGGCGATTATGTATTCGATTATAGGAGATCGTCCAGCAAAATTAGCCAAATTTAATTCGCAGATAAGCAATTCTTTACAATACATTTGCACGACGCTTCTTGAAAAAAATCCAGCGTTGCGATATGAAAGAACGGAAGATGTTTTAAACGACTTGCGGCGTACTGTCAAAGCATCGAAGACAAAATTGACGCTGAGAAAAGTTCGAAAAAATTATCAATTATTTTCCATAGCGATTGCTTTAGTAATGGTGATTTCATATTTTGCCAATTACTATTATCAAACCTGGATTAATATTCCACCCTGGCTAAAAGATAATGCACCACTTTCACCATTAGTAGAAGAGAAAGGTCCTTATGATGCCGCTATTTCTCCCAGCGGAAAATTTCTTGTTTTTAAGGACGAAAATCATAAGTTGGGATTAAAAAATCTATCTAATGGTGAAATAAAGCGCTTGAGAGAAAATGACTTTGGAACTTTCTGGCTTCCGACCTGGTCTCCTGATGAAACGAAGATTGCATATATTGGTGGACCACTAAATAATATTTCAACAGTTGACATTGAAAGTGAAGAAAAAAAAGTGATCCTTGAAAAACATGAAGGAAATATTTATTATTTCACCTCGTCACCGGATAACAAATGGCTTTGCTATACATATACAGATCTGAATACAAATCCATATTCCTACATTCAAGAATTATTTAATCTTGAGACAAATGAGCAACGCGTTTTATTTAAAAGCAATTTGCCGGCGTACAAATTAATGGCATGGTATCCTGACGCGAGCAAATTTGCCTTTTATCATTATGAATATGATTCAGTGGCAAAAAAGGGAACAAAATTTTTAAAAATTTTCGATGTAGAAACTGGGGAAGTCACCCCTCCAATTCATAAGATTACAAACACTTATGCCGGTGCGAGTTTAGTAGGTTTTTCTTATAGTCCGGATGGAAACTATTTAATATTTCCTGAAATAGTTAATGGTTTTTATGAGTTAGTTGCACTGCCTTTAAAAAATAAAGGAGCCAAAGTAAGTGGCGAACCAATAACTTTAACAAATATAGCCGGCATTGGAAAACCTTACCGACCAAGCTTTACCAATGACGGTGAATCTTTTAGCTATAATGTTGGGAGATCAAATGACGACATCTATATTGCATCGATTGATATCGATCGAGCAGTTCTGGGAGGAAGATTAATCCCTGCCTGTGTTACCAAGTTATTAGAAAATGATGCGTGCTGGCTTTCCGATTCAAAGCATATTGCTTATACTTCCAACCAGGCTGGCAAGGTTGATCTTTATGAATTAAATTTGAATGATCGAACAAAGCGACGGCTTACATTTTCAGAATCTTTCAAAAATCAATTGTCGTTCCGATCTGGGAAAAATTCAGTTAGTTATCTAACCGATGGCATTTTATGGCAGGTAAACATCGACGATAGTAGTGTTACAAGACTTTACCCGAGTGAAGATGAAAATCAATATTTTCATAATGGAGCATACCAGTGCTACGAATGGAAAGAAAATTCGGATATCCTTTACGGACTTTTAAGAGACAACAGAGACAATCGATGGGGGCGATTGATGGAAATAAATCTTCAGAGCAGGGAAGTTAAATTATTATTGGAAGAATATTTCTCATTGCCTTATGCTGAACTTCGACTATCGAGAGATGGCAACCTGCTTGCGGTTCGTACTGAAATGGTTGATACTTCACTGTTTTCAATAAAAATTTATAATACTGATACCTGGAAATTAAAAAATACAATCTATCATGTCAGCTCAATAGAATTTGGCGATATTTCATGGAGCCCAGACAGTCGTCACTTTACTTATGGGACCTGGGATGATGAACCAACTTCTCTGTTGATTTATCTCTATTCAATCGAGGATAACACAAAAAAATTAATGATTGAACGCCGGGAAAGTGCACGGGAGACTCCCGGTCAAATCTCGCCTGATGGAAATGAGATGATATATTATAAATTTTCTTTTGAATCTGAAATCTGGTTGATGGGCGGAAAATAAAGAAAATCGTCCCCCGATAATTATGTACAGGAAAATGCTCAATCGAGGGACGAATTAATGTGATTAATTCTTTTCTTTATTGTACCAACAACATTTTCTTGCAATCGCTAAAACCATTTGCCTCTAATTTGGTGAAATAAATGCCGGATGGCGCCAATCGTCCTTTGCTATCTTTGCCATCCCAACTTACTCTAAAAATTCCGGCTTTATGATGCTTATCCACCAATGATGCGACTTTTTGCCCCAGAACATTATAGATGTATATTTTTATATCGGTCGCTTCAGGTACCTGATATGTAATGACAGTACTGGAATTGAACGGATTAGGATAATTTTCAAATAATTTAAAGTTAGTGACAGCGCCTGCTGAATTGCTGGCTATAGCT
>JALOPY010000216.1 GCA_025453735.1 bacterium
CATCCTTTCGAATTAAAATATTATCCGGTTTCAAATCACGATGGACAACGTTTTGAGAATGGACATAGCTTAACACATCGAATATTTGTTTGGCTAATTTTAAAATATCCGCTTCGGGCAATCCTCCCGATTTCAATTTCACCTTTTCATCCAGGCTTTTACCTTCGATAAATTCCATCACGCTGTAATGAAATTTCCCCAGGTTGAAGCGCTCGTAAAGTTTTGGTATGGCAGGATGATTTAGAAAAGTCAAAAACTCATCCTCCTTATCATCACAAAACTCACGGGGGATCTCTTTGATCGCACGAAGCTGGTCGAACATCGATTTATCACGAGCCAAATATGTGGCTCCGAAGCCGCCTTTGCCGATCATTTTGACAATTTCATATTTTTTTTTCAAAACAATGCCTGGCTCTAAAACCCAGCCGTACAGTTTGCTGACATTCCCCGTGGTAGTCACTTCTCCATGGACTACCAGACGAACATTCAGCAAACATTTGGGATTCGGGCAAGCGTAATGATTTGCTTCGATTCTCTTTTTTGTCGATCGCGTCCCACACTGGGGACATTTAAAATGTGTTGTCGGCATAGGCTAATTTTAGATTCAAATAATAATACGTCACCAAAGGAGTAATGGAGTGTTGGATCGGTGAGGCAATCTTATGCTCAATTCCAATACTCCACGACTCCATCACTCCATTACTCCAAAACTCCATCACTCCACCGCAGCTTAACTCAGTGCAATTCGGAATTTCAATCGTCCCAACATCAATTCATCGCCATCAACAATCGGCGCCGGTGTTTTGGGATCTAACTTAACTTTGTTGAGAAATGTTGAATTCACCGATTCCAAATCCTCGACAAAATAATCATTCCCTTGTTGAAAAATTCTGGCATGCCTTCTGCTCACGCCATCTTCTTCGCCATTGTAGAGCGTCGTGTCAATATCAGGAAAGATAGCGCTGACAGGGTCTTCACGCCCGATCAGAATATCATCTTTTTCAGGGAAAGCAAGCTCTTCGCCGGTGTCCGTAACGACTAACTTCAAAGAAGCCCCACCCACGGGAATGAAGTCTTGTTCCGATGGATAATCAGCTTTTAAAATTTCGGAAAAATCAGCGCCGCAACTTTCACAGTAAAGTGCGCCATCAAAATTTTCACTACCGCATTCGTGACAGGTAACCATTTTAGACCTCCTGGTTTTATTTTTTTAGTTCAGATTTATTTTATCGTTAAAACCAACTGCTGTTGATTTACGATTACCTAATTTTCAATTTCAAGAAACCAATCTTCTCGTCAATTTCCTTGTTTCGTAACGGAGCTTTTTCGTACCCGATGCTGACATACTCCCTTGCTTCGATAAATTCAATGCCTCCTCAAGCGCGGTTTCTGCAAGCTCAGTTTCATTAAGATTCAATAACCGCGTGGCCGCTGCTCGGAGCTTGCGAGTCGCTCCGGCAATATCTCCGGAAGCGGCTTGTTGCATGGCTCGCGTTTGAAGATCGTAAGCGCTCACCCGTTCAGCAACATTCATCACCCTGGGATTGATCTTCTTGCTTAAGAGCTCGCTATCAGTAAGCTCGACCACAATGTCTTTTCGCACCTTCTGCTGAAACAGATTATTCGCTGGAATATCATATACTAGCTCAGCCTGGGCAATTCGATACTTTCCTTGCTGCCTGAGATTAAGAAATACCTCTGCCAGAAGCGTTTGTCCGTCGCGATCATCTATCTCCCCAATGTTTATTAAAACACAATCGTCCGCGATCGGCGTATATTCAAGCTCTGAGATGGCTGGTAAAACTCGGCAGATTTTTCGCAAAGTTACGTCCTGACTGAAGCGTAATGTTATCATTGCGCTTTGTGCGAACACGCTTTGTAAATTTGTCATCTCATCGGCAAAGATCGGAATGATATCATCAGGAGTGGCAATATAATCGGATTTGCCATTGCTTTTTTGCGCGATGGTATCCAGCACTTCTTCATACCATTCATCTCCAACTCCTAATGCCGTAATGAGAATTCCCTCCGAAGCCGCTGCTGACGCAAATTGATGACAATCTTCCTCGTCGCCATACGTCTGCCCATCGGTCAGCAAAATCATTCGATTGATTTTATTTTCAGCCAGGTTCTTTCGAAGTTCTTCAAGCCCTTGTTTCATTCCAGATGAAATAGCCGTGCCATTTTTCGGCGTGAGTTGATTCACCAGATTTTTCAATGCATCTCTATCAACAATCGGTTGCCCAGGAACCAGAACTTCGGCTTCTTCATTAAAACTGACCAGCGAAAAATAGTCTGATTCACTCATTTGATCGATAATATTAGAAATTGCCTTTTTCACATTTTCAATTTTTTGCCCTTTCATAGATGCGCTGCGGTCCACGACAAGACAGAGATTCAATGGCGCCCGAATGTTATTTTTTCCATTCGATGGCTTGACATCGATCAATAGATATGCCAATTGGCTCTCAGGCATTGTCTGAAAACGATCTTTGTTTAATTCGTATGATAAGCTAATTTCATTTGCCATAGGATTTTCCTCCTCAAAAAATTTTTCAAGAATTACTGGGTTTTGACAAAAATCAAGCTGATGTTATCATCTCCCCCATTTTGGTTTGCCAATTTCACCAGTTCGTCAACCGCAGATTGTGGTTGTGAATGGTTGCATAGTATTTGCTCCATCTGCGAATCCTGGATCATTTGCCAGAGTCCATCGGTGCAAAGCAGCAGTCCGTCTCCCCGCTCCAACTTTATCTGAAAAAAATAAGGATGCTTTGACTTATCTCTCAAGTTATCTAAACTGTGTTTTAAGTTGGGTTCGCCCAGTGCGCATAAAATTTGATGACTTTGCGGATGCCCGGAAATTTCATCATATTTCAGTTGCCCGATTTTGTGCAGCCGAAACACCAGCGAATGATCCTGGGTTATTAATTTAAGCTTGTTTTGGGAAAACAGATATGCCCGGGCGTCTCCAATATTTAAAATATGCGCTCGGTCATTCGCGAGATAAGCGACCGTAATTGTGGTGCCCATATTATTATTTTTTGATTTTGCCTGTTCAACAATTGTTTCATTTGCCGAGAACACGGCTTCTTCCAAAAGCAGTCGAATTTCATCACCCGATCGTGCTTCATTGTCATCGAACGTTTGGATTATTTTGCTGCTAATATGTTCCACAGCGATCTTGCTCGCCTCTTCGCCAGCTTCATGCCCGCCCATTCCATCAGCCACCATATAAAAACCGCACGGTCGGGAGACGGATTGCAAAATATTCGTTAGCTCCAGCGTTCCCACGCTATCTTCATTCAAGCTGCGGATCATGCCAACATCAGAAGCCATTCCCACGGAAATGCTGACGCCTCTATCACCCAGCAGGATAGTTTTGCTGTCCGTCACACATGATAATTCTTTTATTTCCGGAGTTAGCTCAACGAGGTCATGAATAAGCTCACTTCCATTTAGATAGACCTGGTGAAACGCTTTTATCAAAATTGATTTTAAAAACGAAAAGCAATCACTCTGAATCCGGCGCTTCGATAGGATGGTTAAAAATGTGCGCGCCAAATTTTTCATATCAGATCGAATCCATCGAGCATCATCAGCCCTTGTTATGACTGAATTGGAAAAATTAACCAATTTTGGTCCATCAGCACCAAGAAAAATATCCGATGGCGCAAGCCCAATGTTGAATATTCGATGCTGGTGCAGCAGATCAAGCGCCTTGCACAGAACAATTAGCCAGTCCCGAATTTGATCGAGCTGAAGGTTGCCGTAAAAATTTTCTAATGTCATATTGTCCAGGCTCTGTCCTACTATGAAATAAGTTTTCCTGTGATAAAATTTATCAAATATTTTCAAAACTCCTTGATGCTCGAAAGCTTTGCGAATCAACTGATCGAATGCGATGGTTTGCTGCTGCGTACCTCCCAGCAACAGATATTTATTGTCTGCCATGAAAAAGCCACAGCGATCGCAATAAGAATCCATATTGGAATTGCTTTCATTGCCGCAGACGCCACAGCGGCTTGAATTTAATAAATCGAAAACTGAATAGCATTTTAATTCTCCGATTCTGGGAAAAACCGCTTTGATTTCATAACGATCGGCAACCAGCGTTCCGACCGATAGTTGAGAATCATTTCCCTCTGGCTCAAGAAGATGTGTGGTAAATCTTCTGAGCGACGTCTCAGGTATAATTTTCGCATAAGGAATATTCAGATTGATGTCGGGCATAAATTACCGTCCGGTTTGCACTCCGCATTTCACTCTAAATTAAAGTGAAACGTCAGGCATGAAAGGTGAAAATTTAAATTGTTTCTTTCCTCACACCTGCCGTTTCACCATGCTCTTGAGAAATTAGTTGGCAAAAGCTTCTTTCTTTCGTCTGGATTTTTTACGCAAGTAATCCTGGTAGTCGGGCTCTGAATCATCGATAAGATTCAAATCTTTGTCATCAACGATGGAAATTTGCTCAGATCGCTTTCTACGTCGAATCAGCATATAAGCCACAAGAGATGCGATTATCAGCACCGCGATAATGCCCAATATCAGCCCCAGTGACGAGGAAGATTGAGCTTTGACGTCTTCATTTGCCACAGCCATCTGTTCTGCTTCATCGGTGATTGTGACTGACTCATTTGCAGGCGAAGTGACATTGATTTCTGGCTTCGAGTCAGGCATCGGTGTTTGCGGAGTCGCTGCAAGAGTCGGCTCACCGCTCTGATTCAATCTTGCAAGAATATCTTGCTCTCCTTGCATGAAAGTATTCACCTTCGTCATCCAGCGAGTTCGCCGAATTTCTTTGATCGTATTCAAAGAGGGGATAACGATTGCTTCACCAGGAAAAACGAGATCAGAATTTGGCGATCGATTGATCAATGCCAGCTCTCGCCAGTACGTTTTGTTCCCATAATATTGCTTGGCAATCTTACTGAAGCTCTCGCCTTTTTGGATGACGTGCGTGGTTGGCTCGCCAGTGATCAGCTTTTTGCACCAGGCAAACTTGTCATAAGAATAGCCCGCGATCAATAGCGAAATTACGAACAGGATGATAAGTGTTTTCTTCATTTCTGGTCCTCCATAAAATTGTCCAACTGATTCCATCGCTCGGAGCGATGGAATCAGTTGGAATGTTAAGATACAATTAGTAACTCATTCTTGACCAGAGTTAAAGCAAAGGCAGTGCCAGATAAAATTCGCTGTTTTAAAAAGGGGGCTAAGTGGCATAAAAATAGAAGAATCAAGCCAGGAGAATTCGACCAACTTCGGAAAGGGAATTTGGTTGAGGATGTAATTTTTACATCATAAATTTTCGATAGAAAATTTCATCATCTGGATCTTCCGCCAAATCACTTGTAAAACCAGATGATTTTCGTCGGGACTGAAATGGTGTAAGTTTTACACAATTTCAGGCAAAGTGCT
>JALOPY010000217.1 GCA_025453735.1 bacterium
TGTTTTGATCTCCATTTTTGTCGAATCTTGCTCGGTATTCGTTTGTGCGTATGCGGCAGAAACGAATGAGATGGAACCAATAGGATTGCTGGCGTTTTGGGCTTTCATCTTTGACACATCGATCTGTCCGGCATTTAACAGCGCGGTGATCAGCGCCGGTGCAACTATCCCCAGTTCGAATATTTTCACAATATTTATTTCATCTTTATGAAGGTAGGCGATTAGTCCGCCGAGATAGAAAAGGACGATCACACGAATGCTATAGCCAAGGACGGAATAAAATGTGAGGTTGATCAGCAAAACTTCTAAATCGATAACGAGCAAATTCATAATAATCGGCGTCAGTGCTCCTAGTCCCCCAATGAAGATTTTTTTATAAGTTTTCATTGCGAAAACCTCCTGAATGGATTTTATATTTTCAAGGTGTTAAGATACTAAATTAATCTGGATTTGTCAAGATGATTATTTCCGATCTAAATTTTTGATTTTTTCAAATACCCTGGATGCATAATAGTATTCTGGAGACTGGCATAAAAATTCTACAATTTTAATTTTAGTCTTCCACCACGTATTCAAACAACAGACTCGAAATCACCAGGAAGATGATATCAAATCCAGTCAAAATTCTGATCCAGGATTGGGCGCTGGCAAAAGTTCCTTCGTTAATCAGTGCGCCCGTTGCTTTGACCGCAGCGAGCAAAATCGGGATGGCGATTGGAAATAGCAGAACAGGAAGCAAAATTTCTCGGGCGCGAGTATTCACCGAGATTGCCGAAAGCAGCGTTCCGACAGCAGCAAATCCCAGGCTACCCAAAAGAACTATCAATAATAATGGCAGCAAAATATTAAGAATATCGAGATTGAACAGAATGATCATCAGGGGGATGATGATGATTTCCATAATCACCATGAAGAAAAAATTACCGATCATTTTGCCCAGGTAAAGCATGTAATGATCGACAGGACAGAGCAGCAATCCCAGCAGACAGCCCTGGTCCACTTCATAGATGAACGATCGGTTTAAGCCAAGAATTCCGGCAAACGTAATCGCTACCCACAAAATTCCTGGCACCATCTCTTTCACGAGGCTGCTTCCCGGTTCGAACATAAAATTAAAAATGACCACCACGATCAAGCAAAAAATCAGCATCGATGATATGGTTTCGCGGCTGCGAAATTCTGATAGAATATCTTTCCAGGCGATGGTCAGAATGGCGTTAGCGGGCATATCAGTGACCCTCCCCGGTTAATTTACGATAGAGCGATTTAAATCCGTCAAGAGTATATAAATTGGTAAGTCCCTGTTGCACCAACTTTCCCCTGGTAATAACTGCAAAGTGAGTTGCCAGTTGCAAGCCGAGGTGCAAATCATGCGTCGTCATGATAATCATGCGATCCGGTGAAATAAGCGAGGTAAATAGATCTACAAAATTTTCGATGGCGCTTTGGTCCAGTCCGCTAAATGGTTCGTCCAACAGAATGATCGTCGGATCGGCGAGGAGCGCTCTGCCAATGGAAAGCCGTTGCTGCATTCCCCGGGAGAATGTTCGCACCAGGTCGCTTTTTCGTTCTGTCAATCCAACTTGAGCGAGTGTATTGGCAATTCGATTTTCGATATTTTCGAGGCGATACATTCGGGCATAAAATTTCAGATTTTCTTCAGCCGTCAAATTTTCATACAAAAAACTCTGATGTCCAATAAAACCGATCTGCTTTCGGATATGAATTCGATTAGCTTCCGACTTAATTTCATCGATCACAATTTTGCCTGTAGTCGGCTGCGACAGCGTGGCGATGATTTTTAGCAGCGTTGTTTTCCCGGCTCCATTGGGACCGACAATCATCCAGTATTCACCCGGATGAATTTCCAGACTTAGATCCCGCAGCGCGTAGAATGACCCGAAAGATTTTGACAGACCTTGAATTTTAATCATGATTTTGATTTCATAAGCGTATAGCCAAATCCGACAACCAACAAAATGATAACGCCGATGAGCACCAGCCACTGCAGTGAAAATGATCTGCCCGGCAGGTTTTTAATCGACAGGCTCAACTCCATCCCGGGCATTAGATGTGAAACTGAATAGCGCTGGTAACTTGCGCCCCGAATATTGAACTCACCCATTGGGGTGATGCCAGGTCCTTCGATAGTAAGCTCAGGATTGGATACAAAGATATTGGACGCGCCGATTGGATAGAGAATTGGGCGTAATAATTGGACTTCATTTCTCTTGCTGGGCACGACCAGTCGGTATGAAAACTGTCGTGAACCAGGGGACATCAATTCAGTGTGATAGAGCGTTTGCCCCTGAACTCTCACCCAATCTTGCGCTTCGGGAGTAAGAATCTCGAGATCTTCAAATCCGGCAGGAAGCGGAAATTGCAGCACAAAATGATTCGCCGGCTGAATAAAATTTTTGCCGATAAATGTTTTATCCCCGGTATTATTCACGATGAAAATTTCCCGGATCAAGAGCTTTCCTGGTTCTGCATCAATAAAAAGGTGCTCCAATTGAATGACGATTCTTTCAGCGCTGGATGTCGTATCAAAAACAACCACATTGCTTTCGAAGTAGCTTGTTTTGCTGTTAAACCGTACTGGCTGACCATAATAAATGATCGAGTTGAAATTCACGCGCGGATAATAAAGGATAGTGCTATCAATTGCCAGGTTGGCAAATTCAAACCTGCCTTTTGAATCGGTTTTTTGAATATAGGTTGAATCGTCAATAATGGAGTGTCCTTTATTCATGAAAAGATTCACTTCAATATTCTGGACCAGAGAGCTATCCGCAGAGCCATTATAAACAGCGCCAGAGATCTTCATGGTTTGCGCCCATAATGGCGTATTGATGACGACCAACGTCATTATTATTTTAAATAGAATTCTCATTTTTTCTTATCCCAATTTGATTTTAAAAAGTGGAAATCTCTCAATTTTGCGATTAACTTTTTCCCTTCTTTGACGCTTTTTCTAATTTGTGTATGAACAAAAACTCCAGCTTTTAGTATATTCCTGTCATTGCGAGGAGCGAAGCGACGAAGCAATCCTGTTATTTAGTGCTAATAATTCAGGAGATTGCTTCGCTCCTCCGTCGCTCGCAATGACAGCGCATTTTTGTATTTGACGAGTTTTCGTCCAGACACTAATTAATTTGGATGAGCCTTTTTATTTCTTGCAGAATGGACAAGAATAATAATCACCCCTACTGTAATCACTATCCCGCCAATCCACATCCAGATTTGCAATGGATTCACCAGAAACGTGAATGTTGCAGAGCCGTCGTCCTGATAGCTCGCTAAGATAACATACAGGTCTTCTTTTAGCGTGGAACGGACTGCAACTTCGGTGGTGTACTGGGTTTTGCCCATTGCTGAATAATAAAAGAATCGCTGCGGCACGATCTTTCCCAGGTTTTCAGCACCTCTAAAAACATCAAGCTCCGCGGTGAGAACATCTTTATTCGCGTCTCGTTTATCCCCCATTTTATTATAGACCAGGCGATAATCTCCAATCGTGATTTCCTCTCCCTGCTGCAAAGTAATCTCTTTTTCCTGCTTATAAACCGTTGTTCCAACGATGGCAAGATAAATAAGAATGACGCCGATATGAATTAAATAGCCGGAATAACGTCGCGTGTTTATTTTGAAAACATAAGCCACGGCTGGAAAAAATGAATTGCTTTCAGATTTCATTCTATTGGTCACGTTGCTGATGATTTCAGCGATGATAATTGTCAATCCTAAAAAACCGATTCCCAAAGTAATCAAAGATTTTAAGTGATGAACGCCCATGACGACCAGAATAATCACAAAGAAAATGGTCAGCAGAACGGGATAGCGCGCTTTTTTCACAAAGGATTTGCTTGTTGTTTCTTTCCATGAAAACGTGGGACAGATCGCCAGTACGAATAACAGAAATATGCCAATGGGGACTGAAATTCGATTGAAATAGGATTCGCCCAGGGTAATCTGTTTTCCAACGAATAACTCTGTTAGAGCGGGATAAAGTGTGCCGAGCAAAACCATGACCAATAACACAGTAAAAATAATATTCACCAGCAAAAAACTAAAATCCCGGCTTAAAAACGATTCGATTGTTTTCTCAGGCTGTAATTTTTTTATTCTTGTGAGGATGAGGATGATGGATGCGATTAAAACCACGATCATAAAAATTAAAAACATCGTTCCCAGGTTCGATTTTCCAAATGCGTGAACCGATGAGATAATTCCGCTGCGGGTGATGAACGTACCTAAAATCGTTAACAAAAACGTCAGGATAGCAAGCGACACATTCCACGCTTTCATCATGCTCCTGGTTTTTTGTACCATCAGCGAATGCACCAGCGCTGTTCCCGTCAGCCAGGGCAATAAGGATGCGTTTTCGACCGGGTCCCATGCCCAATATCCACCCCAGCCCAGCTCAACATAAGCCCACAGCGCTCCCAGTAAATTTCCAAGAGTCAACGAAATCCAGGCGAACAACGTCCAATTGCGACTCTTGTCGAGCCATTGGTACGAAAGATTGCCTTTTGCGAGCGCCGCTATGGCGTAGGCGAATGGAATTGTAAAACCCACAAAACCCAAAAATAGTGATGGGGGATGAATGATCATCATAGGATTTTGCAGTAACGGATTCAAGCCAAAACCATCAGGGGGAATCGGGGTTGCTTTTTCAAAGGGATTGGTCGAGTAATTTACCAGAATCAAAAAGAAAATTGTCACCACATTGACAATGGTAAAAACAAAACTTTTAAATTCATCATCTTTCTTCCGATTTATAAATACATAGAGCGCATTAAAAACTGTCAGGAGCCACGTCCAGAACAGCAGCGAACCTGCCTGTCCCGCATAAACCGATGAAAGCGTGTACAGCAGCGGCAACTGTCGGTCAGAATACTCCGCAACATATCGAATCGAAAAATCCCTGGTGAGAAATGCGTAGGTTAATATGATGACGCTCAGCGTGACAAAAATAAATTGACCATACACTGATAGCTGTGCGTGTTTAATCAACTCTTTTTTGCCTAATTTTATACCCGAAGCTCCAGCCCAAATCGAGTAAGCCGAAGCCATAAATGCAAACAATAATAAATAATATCCAACTGACAACTTGATTCTCCTTCGTTCGTTTCAAAATGATGGTTTTTTTGTGAAGAACGGAGTACTGGAGTTCTGGAGTCGTTGAAATGGCCGCCCCAGAACTACTTTGCTACGCCACTTCATCACTCCATTACTCCACGCCTCGTGATCATTTTTACTCTGCGAGGCTATTCTCGCTTTGCCTCATATTTCGAGGGACACTTGGTCATAATCTGCGTGGCATTGAACGTGCCATTTTCATATTTCCCCTCAACGACAACCGACAATCCTTCTTGAAATGTATCAGGAGCAACCCCGGTATGTCGAACATTAAGG
>JALOPY010000218.1 GCA_025453735.1 bacterium
AAATCCGTCATTATTTGGCGTAAATGGATTTGGTTGCACGCCAAATAGCTGAGTTGAAGAGCCTCGCTCCAGCACATGAATCATCATGGTTTGTTGATGAGTAATTCCGCCGCCAGACGCGGTTACGATTGGACGATAAATCTCTGGAGGAACATTATTCGGCACTCGGAATGTAAGATTGAATGTAATTGGAATGTCAAAAGGTCGCGAAATGAAGATCGTTTCCACGCCTTCCGGGACATTGGATATTGACACCCTAATTTGTTCATTGAATCCGCCGACCGGGATGAATGATATTTCAAAATCAATGCTTTGGAGCGGTAATCGTTGGATAATAAACGCCTGCTTCAATATCTGATTCAGTCGTAAATCCGATCTCGAATGAAGTCGGAATGGTGAATGGATTGACTGGATAATTGGCATCCATTCCCGAAGGCAAATTCGTGATCATCAATTCAACTGGAGCATCAAATTCGCCAAGCGGCTGAAATGATAAAGTGAATTTTGTGCTTGCTCCCTGGTAAATCGTCTGGCTATCTGGTGCAACCATCATTGAAAAATCAGCGAAGGAAACTGGTTCGAGGACAGTGATTGTGATTTTCTGCTGGCGCGAAATTCCGCCGCCAGTTGCAGTTATAACCGTATGGTAGATTCCAGCTTCAATTTGATCGGAGGTCGTAAACGTAAGGTTGATCGAATCGGGAATATCGAACGGTTGATCAGGATAGAGCGCTTGCATCCCATCGGGAAGCTCTGAAATTTCCAATAAAATTTTTGAATCAAATTCTCCCAGCGGCGAAAAAGTCGCTATCACTTCCGCAGTCTCCCCGGGGTAAACTGCCTGGCTGTCAGGCACGACAGCCATTGAAAAATCATAAATTGGTCGAATAATGGTGATCGTCGTATCTTGAGGAATCAGCTCAATTGCATATCCCATCGGATCGTTTCCGGAAATCGAGGACAGGGAAAACAAGACAGGAGTCTGGTCGGGTGTATCCGTGACTGATGCAAACTTGATTTGTCCCACGGTGCCGTATCCGGAAGCGCCAATCCCCCCTGCTGTTTGAGCGATGGTGATCGTCACTTTGCCGATGTCGTCTGCGATGTGATAATTAAAATCTATTTGATCACCCAAAAATGATCCTGCCAAGACACTATCTGAAATTACCTCGACAAATTGGGTGTTTGAGTAATTCAGAACGTAGCTTACGCGGGAAAGTTTTTGAACTGCTTCCTGTTCTGTGCCGACGATAATGGCTAACCAAAATTCTTTTCCGGCTTTTACTTCTTTACTTTGTGGAACGGGATAAATTCGCGCCTCAGAAATTACCGGCAGCACGACTGTTGTATCAGTTTTTATTATCCCCCGATTTCCCAGGTTATCCACAGCAAAATAGCGATAATAATAAATTCCTGGTTCAGTATTTCCTTTCATGGAATCCTGAGCTGTAACAGGCTCTCCCCCGGGAATATTAAAAACATCAAGGAATATTTCAGCGACGCCGCATCCCTGTCCGTCGCTCGCTCCCAAAATATGAACGACATAATTCTCTCCGGGAATGATTGTTTTCGGCGCGTCGCTATAATAACCAAAAGGCGGAGTGCTATCCAGTTGCATCTTTTTCACAGCACTTCCAATATTCCCAGCGCTATCTTGAATGCCAATGCAGACTGAATAGTCCCCATCCGCTTGATTCGCAATTGAAAATTGTACCCGAAGCTCCTCGTCATATCCGCCTGCCAAAGAGGAAATTCGAATGGTATCAGTAAGCAAAGCGCTTGATAACGTTCCAAGCTCGGGAAATAATTCGCTGTACAACACAGACACCTTGACAGTAGAATCCCGATTTGGATGAAACCAATTTTCGCCGTAACCAGGATTTTCAAAAATGAATTGCTGAATAATCGGCGCCGTTGTATCAACCGTAAATTTCCAGGTATTGGAAAAATCACTGGCTGCCAGCCCATCCCATGCTGAGACACGCCAGTGCCATTTTCCTTCGCTCAATTCAAACTGACTTGCGTAACTTATCGCGCCCGAAGCTTGAGGGACAGGAGGAGCCGGGGAAAAACCAATTGGATCGCGTCGGGAATCAATTTTAAAATCAACATTTTTCCAATCACCATCTGCATCCAATTCGATTTTAAAATGGAGCAAGTCGCCATTAATATCACGAGGAGAATGCCAGGAAAATTGTGGCGTTACAGAATTCACGAAAGAATTATTACCTGGTGCGATCAGCAATGGCGGCTCAGGCGCTACATTTCCCGATGCCATTTCAAACTCCAGAATATGTAATCCAGTGTTTCGATCGACCAGGTAAATGAATTTATCATCAATCGTCACATCGAATGCAGCACTTCCCGTGACATAATAGCCGACCTCAACGGGATTCGAGGGAACCATCGCATCAATGACACGCAAGCCACTATTGCCATTAGAAATATAAATATATCTGCCGTTCACCACGAGCTCAGAGGCAGGATGTGCCAGGTCGAGATGTCCGACTTCGCTGGGATTGGTGGGATCTGAAATATCGATGATGCTAAGCTTATTTTCAAGATAACCGAGGTAAGCATAATTCTCCTGGACATCAACGCTTATCGCGGAATCATCTGTATCAAAAACGCCAACTGTAACAGGCTGGGCTGGATTAGCAACATTAATGATTCGGAGTCCCTCGTCTCCTCCAGCCAGAAAAACGTAATCTGCTGCCTTACAAATATCTTCCGCCTGGATGTTTTGAATTTGGCAGGAGCCAATCAACGACGGCTGCAATGGATTTGTCACATCGACAATTCTCAATCCGAAAGAGCTGTCAGCAATAAAGGCAAGGCTTCCCTCGATGGCGACACTTCTGGCATGAATATTTTGATTATAAAAACTTACTTCAACTGGTTTGGCAGGATCGGCAACTCGAATTATTCTGATTCCGTTTTCATAATTCGTAATAAAAGCAAAATCATCTTTTAATTTGACTTCTTCAGCACGTCCATTCAAGTCTAATGAGCCGATCAAAACGGGCTGCGAAGGTTTTTCAATATCAATGACCCGAATGCCAGCATCCTGCTGAGCCAGATACGCGTGATTATTCTGAACCGCCACTCCCCTGGAGATTCCACCTGCCAGAAAAAAAGCTTGCTGTCGCGGCTGATTAGGTCTTGACACATCAATCATTCTTAAACCGCGATGCCTATCAGTAACATACGCATTAGTTCCGCTCAAAGCCACATCAGAAGGATCACCGTTCGTGGTGAAAAAAGCGATTGGCATTAGCTGATATGGATTGGAGATATTGATGATGCCCAGACCGACCTGTGTATCAATTGCATAAGCATAATAATCGCTAAGCGCGACAGCAGAGACAGAATTATATCCCTCGTAGCGCCCAATTTCTGATGGATTATATGGATTTGAAATATCGAGCACGCGCAATCCCGCTTCATCAGCAGCGATAAAAGCATAATTGTTTCGAATAGCGACATCCAGAATATTGTTGCTGGAGATGTTTGGAGTTAATTTTGCTGGATCATAAGGATTGGAAATATCAATCACACAAAGTCCGGCGCTGCCATCTGCGATGTAAGCAAAAGTCCCATTAACCGCGACTTTTAAAGCGCTGCCATCGGTATCAATAAATCCAATTTCTTTTGGATCAAAAGTATTGGCAATTTCAATGACGCGCAATCCAGCGCCGCCGTCCGCAAGGAAAATATTTGTCCCGCTAATATCCAGCCCAGATGCATTGCCCGGCGTATCGTGATATCCGATCTCATGAGGATGAGCCGGATTTGAAATGTCAACAATTCGCAAGCCGGCGTCGTCTGCGGCAACGTAAGCATAAATTCCAATGACCTTCACTGCTAAAACAGTTGCAGGAAGCAATATTTTGCTCAATCCTTTCGGATTAGCTGGATCGGAAAAATCGACAATTTCCAGATACGCTCCATTTCCGAAGTATGCCGTATTCCCAACAACATCCACGGCAAGACATTGCCCGTTTGCCCATCGTCCAATCAAACGAACATTTAAACTATCGCCAGGGTTCTGGTTCAGAGACGGGTGAATTTGTGCAGATTTTTGCTGAATGAATAATTCAGTCTGGCTCGCGGATTGCCCATTTTCATTTCCAGTTTCAGAAAACGAGCGGATGCTTTGCCAACCATCTTTTGCGTTGGAATCGATTTGTAAAAATAAGCCAGTTCCGGAAATCAGTACTATATAGGTAAGGAAAACTAATTTTCGTATGCTCACACTGGTTTCTCCTCATTCTCAGGATTCAATTTGAAGATTTTCCGAAGTATATCCTGAAACATGTTTGGTAAGCTAGTTATTTCGTTCAGCAGGAAATGAAGATTCCAAATTTTCAAAAAAATCTAAGGCATAAGTAAATTATTTTCGGCAAGAATGTATAAAAATTTTTACAAAAAGTCAAGTCTTTTCCCAGGCTCATCGAGAGCGCACCGCACGAACAAAATTGTTAAAGTCAAAACAATTCGCGTAGCAGCTCCCATAGTTAAAAAAGACAACCCAGGCGCGTGAACCCGCAGTTGTTAAATCTGAAGTCCAAATCGATGTTTGATTTTTATCGAACATCAAATCAATATGCATGTCCCCGTTCAGTCGCTCTTTTTTCATCAAACTCATGGCTTCTTCGAGGGTAGGCAGACGCCAATCATTAAAACCAGCGTAACGAATCCGGTTCAATTCTTCGATCCATTGTCTGGCGTTTTCAAACCACATCGACCGCACAGAACCGCTCTTCTGCCACATTAAGCCAGAGTCCGAATCAAAAATAAGTTTTTCACCATTGATCTCGCGAAACTCAAACGTCTTCATAACATCATGACCATTCTCATTTTTCTTTTTATCAAAAAATTTATGCCTGGCAACCATAGCTGCCACGTCTTCTTCGCTTAATTGTTTGGATTCGCCGCGATATACATTCATGGTTTTGGTTTCATATTCATTGATAGTCAGGACTTCCTCAGCTTCATTGCTTGTGTCGTTGCTCACTCCTTCATCGACAGCAAAATTGATAGTCTCAAAAGAATGCTCTAATTCATAATTCTCTTGTGGCGCTTGCTGAATGCTTTGCTGGAGATACTCCAGAACGTCGTCGCTTAATGCGATATGAAGACTTTCGACCAGATCAAAATAGCCATGATCAAAATCAGCAAAATTGATTTGTTGAAAACCTTCGAGATTATCCCACTTCTTCGTATCATCAGTCTGGCATATTATGATCGTTTTTTTGAACATCATAGCGCAATATAATTCTAATTGGATGCAGGAAGAACATGCAGCCGAATTTGACCAGACCAACAGTATGACATCGCTCCACGCAATGGCTTTGAGAATTGATTTCGGCAAATTCGATTCGACGACCAACTGGGTGTAATGAATCCAGACATCAGCCCCATCCCGCCTCAGGTAATTCGCCAGCTTTCTGGCGATTTCATTATCCTCATAAGAATGGCTGATAAATATGTTTGACATTAAATTACCTCTCTTGCTATTGGTCCGATCAGGTAATTATGAGTTAAGGACTGTGAATTAATCAAGTTACTCATTTGATAAAGCAATGTTGCTTTTCTATGAGCAAAGATCATTCGTAAGTGAGGAAGTTATTTAATTCACGTCCCTAAGCGATATTCAAATTCTAAACGCTGCAAAAAAACCAAATCTAAATATCATACCTTTGGTAAACATATTTAATACAGGCAGTGTTGAAAAAATACAGACAGTTAAATGATATT
>JALOPY010000219.1 GCA_025453735.1 bacterium
ATTATGCCGATGTACAGCCTGACCACGGCAATTTAGTTTTTTACCTCCCCCATGCTGCAAAATAAAACAAATATTTTTAATCGCGACCACCGGGGCATGACCTTGATGGAAGTTTTGGTTTAAATTCTGGCACAAGCGATGATGGAAAACCAATCTGGCATCCCATTGCAAATCGAGGCCAAGGAATCATGCCGGGGCTGCAATGGAACAGCGATGGACATACCAATTCATTAGTTCCTTTTTTTGCAAAAGGAGCGGGAAGTGAAGTGTTCCGTCATTTCGCGGATCAAATTGATCCAGTTCGAGGCAAGTATCTGGATAATGCCGAGTTGGGACATGCTTTGTTTTTGCTGTTTGAGAATCCAGAAAAAACTCACTAACTGCAATTATATTTTTTCCAATTCAAAACAAAAGCAGCTCCCTTTTCCCAGCTCGCTGATTACTGAAATGCGACTGCCATGTTTTTCAATAATATGCTTAACAATCGATAATCCCAGCCCGGTTCCACCCAATGATCGGGATCGGGCTTTATCCACACGATAGAATCGCTGGAAAATGCGGTCGTGATATTTTTGATCGATGCCAATGCCGGTATCGGAAACCTCGATTTTCACACGATTTTTTGCTGCGTCATGAACCTGAATTTTTATGCTGCCACCTTCCGAGGTGTATTTGACCGCATTATCCAGCAAATTATTAAAAACAACCCGCATTCCCTCTTTATCCATTTTCACTCGGATTTCATCGTGAGCTTCCAATGCAATTGTAATATTTTTCTGAACAGCTTTCTCTTCAAACTCGTCAACAACCTCTTTGATCAAGTGGATTAACGGCAAGGCAGATAACTCCAGCGGCTCATCGCTTTCGATCTGGGAGAGATGCAATAAGTCAGCGACCAGAAATTCCAGACGCTGCGCTTGTTCCCGAATTTTGCGCATAAATTTCATTCGAGCAAACGGCTCTTCCGCTGCGCCATCAACCAGGGTTTCGGCGTAACCTATTATTGATGTCAACGGTGTTTTCAATTCATGAGAGGCATTCGCCACAAAATCCTTTCGAATAGCTTCCAATGTTTTTAATTCAGTGATATTATGAATTTGAATCAGCACGCCAGTCGTATTTTCTTCGGAAATGTAAAGCGGATTGAGCACGTAACTTAAAAAAATTTTTCTCCCATTTCGAGGACAGGTAAATTCGCCTCTTTCTTTAAAACCAGTTTTTAGCGTATTATCAATCGCCTTTAATAATGCTTCCGAATCAAGAATTTTCAAAATATTTTCATTGATAATTTTTTCATCTTCTATTTCAAGAATACGAGATATCTCTGGATTGGCATTTAATATTTGTTTGTCTTGATTGAGTACCAGAATTCCAATATCCAGGTTCATCAAAATATCCTGCAATTTGGACCGCTCGGAGGAAACCTGTCGGATTTGATTTTTTAGACGCTCGGTTAGCTGATTCAAAATCATAGCTAAGGTCCCGACCTCATCCTTGCGGCGGACAGAAAATGTGCTTTCGAGATCGCCCTGCGAAATTTTTTCTGCAATATTTACAATCCTCAAAATTGGATAGGTCACCACTGATCCCAGGTACAGGGCTGCCAGGACCAGGATTATTAATCCGATCATATTGGCGATAAAAATCAGTCGCAAAATCTGATTCATCGATTCTTCAAAACCATGAGCATAATACGCCAATCGGAGAAATCCGATTACCTCGTTGCCATGTTTGAAAGGAAAAGCAGTATAAAAAAGATTTCTGTTTACCGTGTCGCTTTTGCGATAGACCTGTCCCCAGCCTTTATTCAAAGCCTCCTGAACTTCGGGGCGGTTGATATGATTGTCCATTTGGGACACTTTTCCATCTGCGACATCCGAATCGGTCAAAACCTTGCCCTGTGAATCGATGATCGTAACCCTGGAATTCACGATTTGTTTAAGCTGAGCAGTCAGGTCAATCAGTAGCTTCGAGTTTTCTGATAAGGATGATAGATTCTCATGATCTAACAGCCTGACTGCCAGATTGGTTTTCATTTTCATTTCATCCATGGTCTGGCGAAACAGGTAATTTTTAATGCTATAAAAAAGAATAACATCAAAAATTAAAAAGCTCAGTACGGAGACCAGGATGACAACGTAAACGAAATTCCAGCGATAGCGTTTGAACATGATGTCCTCAATTATTTTTACTATTTTAACAATTTCAATCGTGGTTTGTTTCTGAAAATAAATATTTCCGGTTATGTCAGCCTGGAATTAAAACACTACCGACAGACTAAGCTGTCGCTTCACAGGCGATAATTTCGTAATCCTTCAGTTTGGTGGAAGATAAACCTGGTTTCTGCTAGAAACCAGGTTTATACACTAGAGACTGAGGTATTACATAATTTCTATTGATTCTAATTTTATTTTTCACTAAAATAGCTGAATTTCAAAAGCGAAAATTTAAATCAACGACCTCTCTTTCAATGAATTAAATCTGGAAACCTGGAAACGACAAAGATGATAACAATCAAAATTCTGAACGCGAATAAATTAGTTGAAAAAGAAAAGGGGCGATTGATTTCAAAAATTGCTCCCATATTTGTAAATTTAGAAAAAGCAGTTGAGAAGCGAATTGCAGAGAAACTAATGGATGCTTTTCAGGAAAAAGAAATTGAAGCAGTCATTGAAATTGTAAGTGAAAGCTAACATGGCTTTTTTTGATGAATGATTAAAGCTTCCTTTTTTTCAAGGTAAAAGCTCACTTACAGGTGGAAAATAAACCTGGTTTCTGCCAGAAACCAGGTTTATGCACCCGAGACTGAGGTTCTACTTTTCAAGCCAAATTTTAGTTGATTTAGTCAGATAAAATTTGTACAATTATTGAAATCAAATTTTTCAAATTTGCATGAATGAAGTTGGAGATCAGGATTGACCCTCGCCGAGCTAATCGATATTGAGATCCAGATGCTGAAAGACCACGATGCTGATCCCATCGAGCTGAGACAACGTGATCGAGACATTGGACGGCAATTAAGCTTGCCAATCTCCAGGCGACGCGAATTATTTCTCGCCTGGCTGCAGCGAGTGCGGACATCGGAACATCCCTCGCCCGGAGAATTATTCGAGACTGGATATCGCTGGTTGGGACGCATCCTGCTTGTTGCAGGCTTGCTTGCCGGCGGAGGCAGCGCAGCGTCTGTGCTATCGTATGACGGATCAAAGCCCGTGAATATCGTTTATTTTCTTGCCTTATTGATCGGGATTCAAATCATCACGATGCTATTCTTTTTGCTGAATGCTCTGCCTCGCTCGGTGCGTCGCTTCATGCCCGGTCTCGGTGAATTTTATAATTTCATTCGTGAGCTAAGCTACCTTTTCAGCCGAGCCATGGGCAAAATTTTTGAACATTTACCTGCAAAACATCTCAACGGATTGTGGCAGGATTTGCAGCATTTAAAAGTCAAGCAGAAACTTTATGGCTCAGTTGAGAAATGGCTTGCCATCAGGCTGACGCAGCGGTTTGGATTAGCATTCAATATTGGCGCCCTGGTAACCTGCCTTTATTTGATCACATTTTCCGACCTGGCTTTTGCCTGGAATACAACATTGGAAATCAATAACAAATCGTTTCACACAATCATTCGCACGATCGCAGCGCCCTGGAAATCACTGGCGCCAAAAGGGGTGCCATCTTTGGAGCTCGTGGAACAGAGCCGTTATTTTCAACTCGATGATGAATATATCGATTCCCGAACGGACGCCGGATTGCCGAAATCCCTTGTTGTCGGAAGGTGGTGGCTATTTCTGATTCTCTGCCTGGTTGTCTATGGGTTCATTCCCCGGCTGATCATTTACACGTTTTCAAATTTAAAATTTAAAACTGCGCTACAGCGATTGCCATTAAAATCAGCGGAATTTGAATCACTATTCGACCGACTGACCCGCCCACTGGTACAAACCAGGGCAATCGAGCGTGATACTTTAGTCACAAGCAATCAATTCGATTCTAATTTCAACCGCGGCATTCAAACAAGCAGTGATTCATGTTTGGTGATTAAGTGGGGCGATCTCGCAATGAATGATGAACAGGTTTTTCAATTGATCAAAAAACGATTGGGATGCAGCATTAATCGCCTCTTTTCAGCCGGTGGATTGAATTATCGTGAATCAAATTTACTGACGCTGGAATCGATAGGAAAACAAAAAATGAGCGTCCCGATTTTAATTTTAGTCGAATCCTGGGAGTCTCCCGACGCGGCGATTCTCAATTTTATGAAACAATTGAGAAACATAATTGCAAATACTGAACACATCATCATCGGGCTGGTCAACACAGAAACAGGACATCCCTGGCAGCCCCCCAATAAAACCGAGTGGCAGGTTTGGAAGAACGGAATGGCGCGATTGGCTGATCCATATCTACGGATCGAAGCTATGGTGGAAAACTGATGAACATTGAAATTCCAAAATTTGCCGTGATCGGCAGGGTGAACAAGGGCAAATCAAGCATCGTTGCCACATTAGCAGAAGATGATTCAGTAATCATCGATCCATTGCCGGGAACGACGCGAATTTGCCAGGAATTTCCCTTCCGTATCGATGGCAATACATTGATGATTTTGATCGATACCCCGGGCTTTCAGGATGCCCCGCGAATGCTCGCCTGGTTGCGCGATCATGAAGATGCCGTGACGAACCGAAGGGAAGTCGTGGCAAAGTTTCTCCGGACATTTCAACGAGCTGACGAATTTGTCGATGAATGCCGCTTACTCGAACCGATTTTGAGCGGCGCGGGCATTCTCTACGTTGTGGATGGCGCCAAGCCGTTTCGCAAAAATTATGAAGCTGAAATGGAGATTCTCCGCTGGACCGGTCAGCCGAGGATGGCATTGATCAATAAAATCGGCGAAGGGGACCATTCCGAAGAATGGCGACCCGCGCTGGATCAATATTTCAGCGTTGTCCGAAGTTTCAACGCCCATTACGTCAATTTCTGGGATCGGATTCGACTATTGGAGGCGTTTCGGGAGTTGCACGAGCCCTGGCGGGAATCCATTAGCTCTTCAATTAATTTTTTAAAAGAAGAATGGCAACGACGCCACCAGGTTGCCGTAACAATTATCACCAATCTTTTGATCGACCAGGTGACGTATGAACAGGAACTCGCCATTGAACCAAATGAAAATCCCCAAAAATATAAAAATAAAATTGAGACTGAATTCCACGAGCATCTCCGCAAGCATGAGCAAAAAGCACGAATAGCGATCGAACATCTGTACCAGCACTTGAGAATTGAAACGGAAGAAGATGAGCTTGATCGTCCCATTTTTGAAGAGGACCTGTTTGCCCAATCGACCTGGAGTTTGCTTGGATTGACGCCAAAACAGCTTATCGCGTTTGGAACCATCGCTGGCGCAACGGTT
>JALOPY010000003.1 GCA_025453735.1 bacterium
AGCTGAGAAACGGGCTCATATTCTTGAAGGATTGAAAATTGCGCTCGATCATCTTGATGAAATTATTGCATTGATTCGCGGTTCACGTGATCCCGAAACCGCCAAAAACGGCTTGATGAAAAAATTTAAGCTATCCGAGATTCAAGCGCAAGCGATTCTGGATATGCGCCTCCAACGACTGACAGGTCTTGAAAGAAAAAAAATTGAAACGGAATATTTAGAGACGATAAAATTAATCAACAAATTGAAAGCGATTTTGGCCAACAAAGCGATGCGAATGCAAATTATTATTGACGAGCTGACGGCATTAAAAGAAAAGTTTGGCGATGATAGAAGAACCGAAATTATTTTAAAAACTGAAGAATTTACAATTGAAGATATAATTGCCGAAGAAGATATGGTGATCACCATTTCCCATACTGGATTCATCAAAAGATTTCCAGTATCAGGCTACCGTCGGCAGTCACGTGGAGGAATCGGGCATTCGGGAGTTTCAACTAAAGAAGAAGACTTTATCGAGCATTTATTCATTGCTTCGACACATCATTATATTCTAATATTCACCAATCGTGGCAAATGTTACTGGTTAAAAGTTTACGAAATTCCTCAAGCTGGAAAAGGATCGAAAGGACGAGCTATCGTAAATTTAATCAATATCGAAAAGGATGAAAATATTGCTTCCATTGTGAACGTAAGACAATTTGATGATGAACATTATGTCATGATGGCAACCCAAAAAGGTATCGTTAAAAAAACCGTACTTTCAGCATTCGGAAATCCCCGGAAAGGCGGCATCAATGCCATAAACATTCGCGAGGACGATAAGCTCATCGAATCGAAAATTACCGACGGATCGCAGGAGATCGTTTTGGGAACGTATTTTGGCAAAGCGATTCGCTTCCTTGAATCTGACGTGAGAGATATGGGACGTCAGGCGACTGGCGTTTCTGGTATTACGTTGGCAAAAAATGATTTCGTTGTAGGCATGGTGACTGTCCGCAGCGATTCAACTTTGCTGGTAATCACAGAGAAAGGTTTTGGCAAAAGAACGCCCATAAAAGATTATCGGCTAACGAGGCGGAGCGGCAAAGGCGTTGTCACAGTCAATACCACAGAACGCGTGGGAAAAATGGTCGCCATTAAAGAGGTTATCGAAGATGATGATTTAATGATCATCACGACCAGCGGCAATGTGATTCGTCAATCTGTGAAACAAATTCGAGAAACAGGACGTGCAACTCAAGGCATTCGACTGATTCGTCTAACAGGAAAAGACCAGATAGCAGATGTCGCTCGAATTATAAAAGATAGCGATGAATAATCAAAACTATCAAAATAGTTTCAGGTAAGTTAATCATCTCTTAAGTGACGGGAACGACATTCAGAGGGAATCATCAGCATGGAATCGACAACGGAAGAGACTGAAAAGAGACAGTTATCGGCTACAGTTCAGAAGAGATTGATTGGAAACAAGAATACTATTCGGTATAAAGATCTTTTAGATCAGAAAATTCCAACTTTTTTAAAAAATTACCTTCAAAATAGTGTTCAGAAAATTATTCATACTGAAGAACCAATTCAATTCAACAATTCAAAGCGCTTTGATTTTGAATATGAGAAAATTGGACTGGTAAAAAATGAATTAATAAAAGCATTTGAAGAAGCGACTATTTTTACCAGGGAAGAATTGGTCGAGATTATCAATCGCACGGTTCAACTGCAGTTTGATTTGCTGGTCAAGCCATCAGCAACATTATTGAACATATTTTATCGACAAAAATCTGATCGAATTCAAAATGATATTTTAAAAATATTAGAAGGACTGAATGACAGTCGCATCTATTTCAATACGCTCAAAAAAAATATCGAAGAATACGATCAGTATCATATTGTCGAGGAAAACTTTAAGCACCTGCTTGACAAAACTGAAAAAGATGTTTATCAAAAAAGCTTTGTCAAATCAATACTTTCAGACATTGATGCGATTGTTAATTTTTTAAATTTGATTCATGGCGTTGAAAAAAGCAAAATCGATGTTAATCTGCTAAAATTACTATTGTCAGAAAGGAAATTTAAACAATATCTATCAAATTTAATTAACTTTGAAACCAACAACTTTGACGTCGATGTCATTGCAGCGATATTTGCTAAGTTTGTAAATCGACCAGATAAATCGAACGAGGATGGCTCAAAAGCAATTGCCGATGAAATAGTGAAGCTGAGCGCCAAAGCCAGTCCGAAAACGAAATCCGAAATCACGGGTGCAAAACCTGATGAGCGATATCGAGCTGAAATTGAACAGAGTTTCGAAAAAGAAAAAGACAACGAAGAAAGTGACCATCGAGCTCTCAAAAAAACAGGGCATAAAGAAACTGCAATTTCAAAAAAAGATCGACCGAAGAAATTTCCCAAGGTAACCAATTCCTGGAAAGATCCTCTCGATATGATTATCGAAAGAAGCAAAATTGAAGAACAGCCAGAAGGTCCATTGATTTCGCTGAAGGATCTTATCGATGAGAAGAGTGAAAGAATTCTGATGAAGCGGATATTTTGCAGCGATCCACACGACTATCATGAAGTTATCAGGAAATTAGAATCAATCGATAATTGGAAGGATGCAAAAAAGTTGATAGACAGCGAGCTTTACGTTCGTTCCATAGAACCATTTTCAAGAGAAGCACTAATGTTGGGGGACTTAGTTTTTAATCGATATTTTCCTACAAAACATTAAAATCATTAATTAAGAGGTAATTCAATGAGGCTAAAAAAATATTTTCTGAACATTCAAGCAGTTGCCATTTTTTTGCTGATTGCATTGATAGTTGCTTACAGTTTGGCGCAACAACCCACCATGGAAAAAAAAGGATTGGTGACTTACACTGATGGTCGTGTAAAAAGAAAAGTAATCACTGAAGAGGATTGGACGACCGCAGAAAAAAATACGGAGGTCTTGACTGGAGATCGAGTTCGAACTTACCAAAAATCACGCGCGGAATTGGAATTATTGGATGTCGATGTCATCCGCATGGCGCCAGAAACAATAATCGACATCGTCAAACTGTATGAAGAAACCAAAACAAAAGTGAAAGAAACCCAGGTCGCGGTTGAAAAAGGCGATGTTTGGGCGAATATCAAGAAAAAAGAAGACAATGTCAAGTTTGGCATCTCTGCGCCGGTCGCGGTTGCGGCTATTACTGGCACTATTTTGAGAATGGGAGTTCTTCCGGATTCATCGACACTGCTAAAAGTTTATAATGGAGAGGTAAAAATTACCAACGCCCCGGAAAGGACGGATCTTGTTCCCAAAACAATTCAAGTTCATGAAGTCCCAGGACCGCATGAAGTTCCCGGCCCGTACCAGGTTTCGATGGATGAATGGATTTACATTGTCCGCAATATGCAGAAAATTGTTATCAACAATAAAGGTCAGATAAAAGAGGTGGGTGATTTCAAAAAATCAGACAAAGATGAAATGACGGATTGGGTGCGCTGGAATTCACAACGTGACAAGCTCAGATAATAGAACTGCCGAATAAATTTTATTTTTAAAATTCCAATTTAAAGGCGTGTTGATTCTTTTCAATACGCCTTTTTTAGTGGCATTAAAAATTGTAACCTGCGGAAAAATAATAGACACTTCTTCCTTCGCTGCTGCGACCAAATGAAAACGAGAGTGGTCCCAAAGGCGTCTGAAAATCGATTGCAGTCCCAAGTCCTTGCACAAAATCTTTTGGGTCGATATCTCTGCTATTTTTCCATGTTGCGCCAATGTCGTAGCGCAGGCTCCAGTACGTGTCGATTGGAAATCGGAACGGGAAAAAATAGCGATATTCAAAGCTTCCGACAATAATATGACGTCCAACTTTTTCATTCTCCCGCAATCCATAAAAAGTCGATTGTCCTCCCAAACGAAATTGCTCGATGAATGGCGTTGTCATGTCAGAGGTTCCCCAAAAAAGCTTCGGATGAATGGTATTGCGATGCAAGAACGTATGGTAGAGCTCAAGCGAATTAAACAGCTTAACAAAGGATATTTGGCTATTTAAAAAAGTTGCAGATGACATTTTATAAAAGAACTGGTAATATTTTCCTGTTCGTGGAAATGGAAAACGATCTTGCGTATCTACAATTGATTGAAGGGCAATCGTTTTTAAATCAAATTTTCCGGTGGGATACCCAGACCCTCGGATCGGTTGTAATTCAATCGAATTTATAGTGGCTATTAGCGAAAAAACTCCCAATCTTTGGATCTGTTGACCCAGGGAAAATGTTATGCCAGATTCTTTTTGAAAAAATTCTCCATCTTTATTTCCTTCATTATAATAAAAGTTATTGAAGCGCTGATGAAATAGATCGAAATTATTAGTAATGAAGCTCTTGAAAATTCTATCTGCCCGAAATTTTAGCTTAATTATTTGGTCACGATTCCCATATTGCCCATGAAACGTTAATTGATTTCCTGAACCAAAAATATTTTCGTCAGCCAATTCAAGCAGTCCTTTGTTCTTGCGTTCGGTATTATAGTGATAACTGAGCCGAACAAGATTGAAAGCCTTTTCTTTAACCCTTATTTTTAATTCGTCATAGTAATTCTTTCTTGATATCTCCAGCGAAACGTTCTCAAATAAATTGGAGCTATGAATATTATTTAATCCTTCATCTGCCCGGTTGATGTTAAATATATCACCCGGCTTTAATGGAAATTCTCTTTGAATCACATAACGATGGCTTCGTTCCATACCCTCGAAATAGATCGCTGAAATTATCCCTTCATTAATATCGATTACCAGGGCATTATCGTTGAGCAAAATGTCGTTTATCCTTACCAGGGAATAGCCCTTTTGTTTGTAAAGCCGAATTATTCTTGAAATGTCGTTCTTGGAATGAAAATAATTTATTGGTCTTCCAATTTTGCTAGTAACCTGGGTCAAAAGAGTCGAGTCGGTAAAAACAGTATTTCCTTTGAAAACGATTGAATCTAAGATTGGATTGGGTGTCAAATGAAAATCAATCGATAACAAACTGTCTTCCCGGATACATTCTGATCTAACATCATTGAAATACCCGGTTCTGTAAATTTGACTCAGTGTTGAAGATATTGCATTAAAACTGATGTTTTCGGCAAGGCGCATTTTGATTGAATCGTGGGCAATCTCGGTCAACCACGGGTCATCACAAATAATAGTGTATGTTTTCAAAAGATAAGCGCTATCAGAGATATTGTGAGTACTTTTTGATTTGATGAGATGCTGAATCTGACTGATTTTATCATTCGCCGCACTGCGACCGGCATTAATGATTTCTGTTACATGTTGAAAGCTGTCAGATTTTAAGCCATTAAGATCAACCTGAATGAGAACATCGGCTCTCGTGCGCTGATCAGCATTTTTTTCTCGCTGCATAATCGTGGTAACCTGATCGGCAATTTCCCAGGGAGCCTTTATTTTTTCCCGTTGCCGTAATTTGGAAACAGTATCGACCGCGATGATCAAATCGACGTCAAATTCATTGACTTCATTCACCGGAATATTATTAATCAGACCCCCATCAACAAGCAGCATAGTATCGTATGCCACGGGTGTGATCAATAAGGGTACCGCCGATGATGCTTTCATTGCTTCGGCAAGATTGCCCTTGTTTAGAACAATTTTTTGACCGGTTATAAGGTCGCACGCAACAGCTCGAAACGGAATTTTCAATTGATCAAAATTTGAGCTAATCTGGTAATCCGACCGCAAAGTCAGGCTTGTCAGAATTGATGTTAATTTCTGTCCCGCGGAGATGGCTTGTGGAATGGCAGGTTTCAGTCCTTTAAATCGCAGTCGTAGAATTGCGCGTCCATGTTCTTCTTTTTGGCCGATAAACAAGTTCGATCGCGGAGGAACGTCGCTCATAATTTCGCTCCAGTTGATGGTCGTCGCTATCTCTTTGAGCTGCTCCGGAGTATATCCTGACGCATAGAGTCCGCCGATTATGCTGCCCATACTCGTGCCAACGATAATATCGATGGGAATTTGGTATTCCTCAAGCGCTTCTAAAACTCCAATCTGAGCGAAGCCTCGCGCGCCACCGCCGCTTAGTGCAAGTCCAACTCGAGGACGATGAATTAGTTTATGTGGAATGAAACAAAATGGAGGCTTATCAATTTCTCCATAATCCAATGAAATCGAAATTGTATCGATTCTGCTGCCTGGTTGACCAAAGCCATCCCTGTAGATCCAGAGAAAAATATTTGTAAGAAGTATGCTAAATAAAAACAGCTTTCTCAATTTTAATACAAAAATACAATATCTTTTCATATTGTTTTGATAAGAGAAGTTTTTAAAAAAAATATTTATAGCTTATGATTTTAAAGAAGTTACCAGATTTAAACGAAGAAATCAAAATAAAGTTCAAATTGTTGCTGCCAACTAAAAATGAAATTGACTTTGATAAATTAGTTTTGTATATTTACAATAAATTCAAATTAATACATAAAAAAATGATAGTTTATAATCGGAATAGGATTATTATCAGCATCGGACTGTTTACTGCCTTGACCGCAGTTGGGGCTTATATCAAGATCCCGCTGCCGCATGTTCCGATTACGCTGCAAACGTTCTTCGTTATAATGAGCGGAAATTTGCTTGGCTATCGGTACGGATCGATCAGCCAATTGTCATATCTCGTATTAGGCCTAATTGGCTTGCCGATCTTTGCGTATGGCGGTGGTCCTGGATATATTTTTCAGCCATCATTCGGATATTTATTGGGTTATCCAATTGCGGCATTCGCGATCGGATTATTATTAAATCTCAGTTTTTCCATTCATAAATCGAATGTGATCGAGCGAATTAGACCAATTTTTAAAATACTATTCGCCGATCTCATTGGGATTCTCATTATTTTTTTCACGGGCTTAAGCTATCTTTATTTAAATATAAAATACAATTTGTATTTGAATATCGAATCAGCAACAATTTCCGGATTGAATTTTAAATATGCACTGCAATCTGTGGTACTATTGTTTTTTCCGGTGGATTTATTAAAGATAATTTTAGCGTCCTGGGTGACTCTAAAATTAAAAAAGCAGTCTTTCTATCGTTACAATGATTTCAAAGCTTAGACTATTCTATTTTTAAAAATAAAGTTATAAATATAATGAGAGGTATTCAAATGAACCAGTATATCGTCGGAGTGGATGGAGGAGGCACAAAGACAGATCTTGTATTAATTGATCGGTCTGGAAATGTGATCGGAAGGGAACGGGGCGGAGCGACAAATTTTCAGGCTATTGGAGGCAAAAAAGTAAAAGAAGAAATTTCCGATTGCCTCAATAGGCTGCTGAATAGTACTAATGTTCCATCTCATAAAGTGGATCAGATTTTTTTAGGATTGGCAGGAGCTGGTCGAGAAAGCGACAGAAACGAAATTACTGCCCTTTTTAGCGATACTGAGTTCAAAGGCAAAGTAACTGTTGATAGTGACGCGGTCGTTGCGCTTGCTGGAGCGTTTGGCACAGCTCCGGGAATAATTATCATTTCCGGGACTGGCGCGATATGTTTTGGAATGAACCACGAAGGCAAGGTGGTGCGATCGGGAGGCTGGGGATATTTGTTGGGAGACGAAGGCAGTGGTTATTTTATCGGCAGGGAAGCGTTAATCGCTGCTTTAAAAGATTTCGACGGACGGGGTGAAAAGACAACCTTGCGAACAGAAATTGAACGCCATTTTAACTTGAATTCAATCGATCAAATTATTCCACAAATATATCAAAATAAGATTGACCGGACGGCCATTGCCAATTTAGCGCCCATCGTTTTTGATCAAGCGAAACAGGGAGATGAACACGCCGAAGAAATTATTCGTCATTCTGGTCGTGAATTAGGCGTACTGGCGAGAGCTGTGGCGCAGAAATTGAATTTCATGAATGAAGAAATAAAGGTGGCTTTGATTGGCAGCATCTTTAAACAGAAAGACATCTTGATTAATGAAATTTCTAAAGAGCTCTTTGAAGTTTCATGGAATATTGAAATCAAAGATCCGATGTTTGAGCCAAAATATGGCGCGGCGTTATTGGCGCTGCAAAAAATTGGCGTTCAGATTGATGAGCCATTGTTGAAGAATCTTCAATATTCAATCAGTCAGGCTAAGGAACCTAAATAGTTGCACCCATTTGTCAAATTAATCAAGCGACGCGAAAAGCTTGTTGTCGGTCTGATTTCTGGAACATCGATGGATGGCATCGATGCTGCGCTTGTTAGATTAAATGGCAATGGATCAGCCACAAAGATCGAGTTATTAAATTTTGAAACATTCCCTTATCCGGATCGACTGAAAGCCAATTTATTACGAATCGCTCAGCCAGGAAATGGAACAGTTGATGAAATTTGCTGGATGAATTTTGTTCTTGGTGAATATTTTGCTGATGCGGTTTATGGAATCTGCAATTTAGCCAGGATTGATATTCACCAGGTTGATTTGATTGGCTCCCATGGGCAGACGATTCATCATCTTCCTGATCAGCAAACGCTTTTTGATAAAAGCATTCGCGCAACATTGCAAATTGGAGAGCCATCTGTCATCGCCAATCGAACTGGGGTAGTTACCGTTGCTAACTTCCGCAGCGCGGATCTGGCTTTGCAGGGACAGGGCGCTCCATTAATTCCGTATTTTGATTATCTCATGTTCCAATCTTGCACACTCAATCGAATTATGCTAAATATCGGAGGCATTGCAAATATTACCATCTTAAAAAAAAATACGCCAATCCAGGAAGTATCCGCGTATGATACCGGACCGGGAAACATGGTTATTGATGCTTTGATGCGGCAGCTATATGATAAAGAATTTGATGAAAATGGCTTGATCGCTCGTTCAGGCAAAGTTTCAGAGGATTTATTATCCGAGCTTTTCGAGCATCCATTCTTTTGCAAACCGATTCCAAAATCAACCGGGCGCGAAGAATTTGGCAGTTCATTTGTGGATAATCTTATAAAAAGTGGAGCGCGCTATAAATTATCCCCAGAAGATATTATCGCGACAGCAACAGAGTTGACGGCACGCTCAATCTTTGATTCATTAAAATTTACGAGCTTGAGAACTGATGAAGTGGATGAATTACTGATCAGTGGCGGTGGAAGCCATAACAATGCCATAACCGAATCTCTCAAAAAATATTTTTCAAAAAGTGACGTGTTACGTACTGATCACTATAATATCCCAGTTGATGCGAAAGAAGCAATCTGTTTTGCAGTGTTAGCCAACGAGACTATTTCAGGAAATCCAGGAAATTTGCCATCAGTGACCGGCGCTGCACGACAGGCAATCCTGGGTACAATTTCGCTGGTTTCATAAATCGGAAAGTGACAAGAAAGCTATTTTAGTGAAATAGCGAGGTTCAATTTTCACTAATCGGTCGTCCATTAATTGCCAGGAGATAAAAGTATTTGCCTCTGGACTATTCTGCAGATGAAATTGTCGTATCGCCCTATTCCAAATTAGCAGGCATTTATGATGATGTAATGTCCCATGTGGATTACAAGCAATGGGCGCGATACATTCAAAAAATGATATTGAAATGGTGTCCTGAAGCAACTAGAATATTGGACATTTCATGTGGAACAGGAAGCTTATTAGCTAAGTTCGATTCTAATAGATATCGACTGTTTGGATTTGATCTCTCATATAATATGGTAATGGAAGCAGGAAGGAAAATCCGCGCGTTGCAGTTTCCGGTCTCATTATGGTGTGGCAACATGAAATCCTTTCGCTTAAAAAACAGAGTGGATGTTGTAGTCTGTTTGTATGATAGCATAAATTATCTCTTGAATTTTGAGGGATGGAGTCGCTGTTTTGATTGCGTTTTTGATAGCTTAAATGATCGGGGAGTTTTTATTTTCGATATCTGTACCGAAAAGAATTCATTAAAATATTTTCGCAATTATGTCGAAAGAAAAAATCGCAATCAATATCAATATCTCCGCGCGAGCAAATACAACGCCGAAACGAACGTTCATACCAATCGGTTTGAAATTGCTTTTAACTCTGGTTCTCAAAAATATGTTGAAATACATCAGCAATACATTTTTCCGGCAAATGAGGTATTTGATTTTATTTCGAAATCCAAATTTAAAAAGTTATACGCGTATGATGGATTCACTTTTAGGAGCGCGCATAAAAACTCACTGCGAATCCATTTCATTTTAAAGAAAACTGGCACATGATTCAGCTTTCAAATGTAACAGCAAAATACCCTGGCGGAGAAGGCATCGAACTGGTCAGCCTGACAGTGGAGCCGGGAGAGTTCGTCTATCTTGTCGGTCCGAGCGGCGCTGGCAAAAGCAGCGTTTTGAAGGTGATCTACCGTGATATTATTCCACAATCAGGCCATGTTGTCGTTGGAGGTTTCAACTCGCTCACATTCAAAAAAAAACAGATCCCATATTTGCGACGCAAATTGGGGATTATCTTTCAGGATTTTAAATTGCTAATGGATCGAAATGTTTTTGAGAATGTCGCGTTCACCCTGCGAGTGACACACACTCGAGGAGTTGAAATTAAGCGCAAAGTATTGAGAGTTTTGGCAGATGTTGGATTGAGTCACAAGCGGCTTAAAATGCCCTATCAGTTATCAGGCGGCGAGCAACAGCGAGTTGCGATTGCCAGGGCGCTGGTGAATGAACCAATTGTATTGCTGGCAGATGAGCCAACCGGAAATTTAGATCCCGAAGCTGCCGAGGAAATTATGCAATTGATTGAAAAAATCAATTCCAAAGGCACGGCAATTCTCATGGCCACACACGATTTTCGTCTGGTTCGAGCGCAGCGTCGCAAAGTTATCAAAATTGAGAAAGGAATGACTCGAAGTTGAGCTCAGGATTTCTTTATTCAATCGGAGAAGGCTTGAGGGGATTACGTCGAGCGAAGTTTTCTACTTTTGTATCGATATTTACAATTTTTATATCCCTGGCTGTCATTGGACTTTTTGTGGTGTTCATATTCAATGTAAATTGGATCATGACTCAGATCAAATCGCGAATGGAATTAGAAATTTTTATTGATAATTCATTTACCAAAGAACAGATAGATACGCTGCGCAGCCAGATTGAAGAGGTCGCTGGAATTGAATCAGTTCGTTACGTCTCGAAAGAAGAGGCTGCAGAAGTTTTTAGAAATGAAGTCGGGCGCGATATTTTTGAAATACTTGATGATAATCCATTGCCCCCGTCGTTTCAAGTGAAATTGAGACCAGAAGTTCAGACGTCATCGAGGGCAGAAAATATCTCCGATCAGCTTGCCAATTTCGATGGCGTCGATGAAGTTCTCTATCGTCGCGATATCCTGGTGATTCTTGAAAGATATTTTCGCCTTTTCTTGATCATTAGCCTCGGGATTGGATTGGTCCTGGCGATTGGTTCGATTTTTTTAATTTATAACACCATTAAATTGATTATCCTTTCCCGAAGATCAGTTATTGAAATAATGAAATTGGTTGGCGCAACGCGACGGTTTATCCGGCGTCCGTTCATCGTCGAAGGAGTCATTCAGGGAATCGTCGGAGGCACACTGGCAGCGTTATTTTTTAGCCTGCTGTTTCAAATTCTCAAAACTGAAATTCCGGAGCTAATAGTCGTCACGCAGGCAGTTTATCCCATATTGATAATTTTGGGTGCCCTGCTTGGATTAATTGGCAGCATGTTTGCCTTGAGAAAGTTTTTGAAATATTAAAAATTACTATTAATTTTCTCAGCAAGTGCTGGATGCCGTCATTGGAATCATTTAATAAGCTTCTGTTTTATTTCATAACGAAATTTTACTTGACAAAAGATTTAAAAATTATTATCTTAACATGGTCTCAAAATAGCATGTTGTTTTAATTGCATAGAAAACGAGAGCGCTGTTTTACAGCCAGGCATTGGTATCATGGGATTAGCAATTCTTACAAATCGCGAAAGCACAATTTTAAAATCGTTAATTATAAATTTTGTCGATCATGGCGTTCCAATAGGATCTCAATTTTTATCAAAGATTTATCATAACCGATTAAGCTCCGCGACAATCCGAAATATCATGGTAGATTTGGAAGGCAAGGGATTGGTTGTGCAGCCATACACCTCTGCTGGGCGAATTCCGACCGATTTGGGCTATCGCTATTATGTCAATGATTTAATGATTGTCGAAAAGCTCACGAAGCTCGAGAAACAGCAAATCGACGTTGATCTGCAAAATGTTTCTGAAAAAGACGTCGAAGCCATATTAAAAAAATCATGTGAAGCTCTCTCTAAAATTTCCAACTATTTGGGCGTGGTGCTTTCTCCTCGATTTTATTTAGGTGTGCTGGAAAAAATTGAGCTGGTCAGCTTAAGCGATAATAAGTTGATGGTTATTATTTCGATTACATCTGGATTGGTGAAAACAATAACGCTGGAGATGAAAACATCGATTCCAGTAAATAAATTAGAAGGTACGGCACGAATTTTGAACGAAAGGCTGTCCGGGCTGACGTTAAGCCAGATCCGTGATACATTTGAGCAGCGCCTGGCCGACGTTTCGCAAGGAGGAGAAGAAGAGTTAATCAATCAGTTATCAGAATCTGTGGCAAAGATTTTTTCCGAAGAAAATGAAAATATCCACGTAAAAGGGACTCAAAATATCCTCTCCTATCCCGAATTTGTGAACCAGGATAAGATTTCTAAATTATTAGAGTTATTTGATAATCAAAAAATATTAATTGGGATACTGAACGAATCCACCAAAGAGGACGAAAAAATATCGATTACGATTGGACAGGAAAATAAGGACGAACTCGTTTGCCATTGCAGCCTTATCACCGCTGTTTATCGAATTGGAGATGTTACGGGCACATTGGGAATTATCGGACCAACGAGAATGAAATACGAAAAGGTAACAGGATTAGTCGATTATATTACTCAAAAAATAACCGATCTTTTTTCCTGATCGAAAATTAGAAACCATGATGTGCAACAAAGGGATCGAGATTGATGACGGAAGATACAAAAGCTAAAAAAAAAGCCGGAGAAAAAAAAGAGTTATCAGCGAAACAAAAAGCAAGCTCGAAAAAAAACGTAGAAAAAAACATTCCTAAAACAAGCGAACTGAATGCGAAGATCGACCAACTCACAGCAGAATTGAATGATCTGAAAGATAAATATTTGAGGACGATCGCTGAGTTCGATAATTTCAAGAAACGAAAAGAACGCGATTTCATTGATGTTATCGAACGAGCAAATCGGGAAATTTGTTTAGAACTACTTCCAGTGCTGGACGATTTTGAACGATCGTTAAATACCAGCACGGGTAAAAAAAATTATAAGTCATTGCGAAACGGGATAGAATTAATTTTTCAAAAACTTTTATCAGCTTTGAAAAGACAGGGAGTTGAGGCGATTGAAGCAGTGGGACAACCTTTTAATCCCCAGGTTCATGAAGCAATTTTTCAAGTTGCTGATGCAGAAAAGCCCTCAAATATTGTCGTCGATGAAGCAACAAAGGGCTATCGCTATAAAGATAAAGTGCTGCGGTTTTCGAAAGTTGTCGTGAACAAATAGCGTTTTCGTTTCGTCAGGTAGGTTTATTGCATGCAGAAAAAATGCAAAGCGAAGAGCAAATAAAACATGGCGCAAGATTATTATGAGGTATTGGGACTTTCCCGGAATGCAGATGCAAATGATATAAAAAAAGCGTATCGAAAATTAGCAATGCAGTATCATCCGGATAAAAATCCGGGGGATAAACAAGCCGAAGAAAAATTTAAAATAGTTTCCGAAGCGTATGAAGTTTTAAAAGATTCTGAAAAGCGAAGGCGCTACGATCAATTTGGTCAAGCCGGAATGAAAGGTGGTTTCGAGGGCTTCGGAGGATTTGATTTTGACCTGGGGGATGCTCTCAGAACTTTTATGTCTGCCGGATTTGGTTTCGGAGATTTATTTGGTTCAGCGGGGCAAAAAGGTTCGAGGCGCACTCGAACCAGGGGATCAGATTTACAAATCCATCTGGAGCTAACGCTTGAAGAAATTGCCACCGGAGTTAATAAAAAATTAAAGCTCAAGCGATATGTGAAATGTGATAGCTGCGGAGGAAATGGTCTTAAAAAAGGCAGCTCAGCATCTGCGTGTCCATTATGCCAGGGCTCGGGAGAAATTCGTCAATCGTCTCGAACGATTTTTGGACAATTTATTAATGTAACAACCTGTAATCAATGTAACGGCGAGGGAAAAATAATAAAGGATCCCTGCCCGAAATGCTCGGGCGATGGGCGCGTTAAAACGGAAAGCACTATTAACGTGACCATACCCGCTGGAGTGGCGACGGGTAATTATTTATCATTACGGGGCGAGGGGCATGCGGGGCCACGAGGCGGACCAGCAGGAGATGCGATTGTCCTTATTGAAGAACAAGAACATCCATTTTTTGAGCGACATGGCGATGATATTTTGTATGAGTTGTACTTAAGTTTTAGCCAGGTTGCGCTGGGCGATCAGGTTGAAGTTCCAACGTTGAGCGGCAAAGCGGGGCTAAATATTGCTTCGGGCACTCAAACCGGAAAAATTCTCAGGATGCGCGGGAAGGGCATCCCGCACCTGAATCAATCCGGCAAAGGCGATCAATTAGTTCGAATCTTAGTTTGGACGCCGACAAAGTTGTCTGACAAGGAAGAAAAACTGTTCTACCAATTAGCCGAATGCGAGGGAATACGCCCCCCGGTGGGAGATAAAAGCTTTTTTCGAAAGGTAAAAGAAGCCCTTTTTGAATGATAGATATATTTACAAAACAGGAAAAATTATCTATTGTTCTCATCTTGTTCGGAGTAATAATTGGTGCTGGAATTGAGCTTTACAAATCGCAGCAGAAACCAATTGCCACTGAGACTGATATTAAACGGCTTGATGAGATCGAAATGCAATTCCGCCATCAGGCAGCGGCAATTGATTCGATCGTTGTGCAGGAACAACGCGTAGCGCTACTGCATAGTGCAAATCAGCGATCATCGCAAGACAAATCTTTGTCAATAGTTGATATTAATAGCGCGACTGTGGCTGAGTTAATAAAGTTGCCCAATATTGGTCCGGTAATCGCAGCGCGGATCGTTGAATATCGGGAGCAACACGGTCCATTTCAAAGCGTCGAAGAGCTAATCAGAGTTCGAGGCATTGGTCCTCAAAAGCTTAGTTCTCTGAAACCTTATGTCGAAACAAGATTAAAATAAAGTCAACTTATTTAAAAGTTGTATCAAAAAATTTCATTAATACTTTTTAGGAGGGAAAATGGCACGAGCAAAATCTAAAGGTTCTATTATTCTGGAAATTATAATTGTTGTTCTCTTGGTAGCCCTGTTTGCTACAATTTTGTACCCTAAAAAGGTGTGGGAACGGGAGGATAAAAATACTGCTATTTGTCGCGACAACATGGACCGAATTTTCAAAGCAGAATTAATTTATCAAAAATATCACAACAATTATACCGATACCCTGCAGAACATAATCTCGTTCATTAAAAATGACACAACGAAACAGGTCCTGCGTGAATATTTTTTAGCTGATTCAGCATTGGCTGAAAACATGACGACTTTCTTAAAAAAGACTGATGCGGCGGCCGAAAAGATCGTAAATAATTTAATTGCTGATACACTGATGTACGCCATTATCGAAGCTATCAATTATGATTCAAATTTGGCAACCGTCATCCTGCAGCGTCTCGAAAAAACACCGTTGAAAGTCGAAGTAGCAGCACAACGAGTTGCGGATAGCAGCGATGTCTTTGTCTTAAATCGACTCAACAATCAAGTTAGCGGATTTGATATTTACAATCCAATAAAAGATGATGATTCTTTAAAGCTTGTTTTTCAGCGAATGATGCCCGAAATTCAGGTTGGTTCATTGCTGGATACTCTTTATTCATTAAATACTACCTGGGCTCAAAAAATCGATAGCGCGGTTTTCGCCACGATGGATCGAATGAGTGTTTGCCCGACAGTCAACAAGCCTTATAAAATAACGGTTATTGATACTTCTGTAATTAAATATGTTGAAATTTCGTGTCCAATTGATTCAAGCGATATTGAAAACATCAAAGGCGATTTTGTCCTGTATCGTTTGGGGCATTTAAGAATTTCAAATCATGGCAAGATCGAAACCGGCGAGAAAAGTTGGATAAAATAATCAACGTTCGGGTGTTCGATTGATTCCACCAGTAATTTGCCAAACGCCGATTGATAAAAACATTATTAAGGACGTGAGATAAAATCGCGTGCCCATTCTTTTCTGATTGACGTTATGGGCAATTGTCGTAATTTCGGGAATGACAAAATTATTTAATCTCATGTCTTAGATATAAAATTATCATCTTGATTTCCTTTGTCGGGGTTGCAATATTATTGGAATTAATTGCAAGTCGCTATAAGACTTATCATTTGTTTTTAAACAGGAAATAAAGAATGAGCGATAGCCAGGTCAATGTGCAATTGGGAATTTTCGTGAAACAAGATAATGTGAAACTTATCGAAGTAGAGAATTCCCCCACGCAGCAGTTTCGGATTAATAAAATTATCCAAACAAAGCTAGACCTTCCATTGGATATAACCACAATAGGTGATGATTCAAAATTGGCGGTCGTTGGAAATCAGTTGCAGCAGATCATAAAAAGTCATCACCTAAATGTGCAGAATGTTATTTTCACTCTGGATAGTCAGCTAACCGTTGTTAAAAAGACTCCGTTCGATGAAAGCCTTTCAGACACGGAATTAATTGACCAGGTTGATTGGGAAGTCAAAGAATTTTCATATTCAGACGAAGATAATTACATCGTTGATTTTTATAAACTGAAATCTACCAACAAGCGCAACGCCCATGAACTCATTATTGTGGCGATTCGGGAGCAATTGATAAATCACCTGCGAAAGATGTTCTCTGCCGCAAAGTTAAAGGTTCGTGTTATCGATCTTGATGTTTTTGCTGCGGCACGGGCAATCGAAGTTAATTATGATTTGCGCATCGGTGACATCGTTGCCCTGGTTGAAATTAATCCAACCGGATTCTTATTTACATTGATCGAGGATAAAGAATATTGTCTTTCACAGGAAACGCCGCTCGCCAAATTAAATATTCATAGTGATTCTCTGGAATCCTTGGAGCAAGAGGAAATTACTAAAATTATCTCCAAAGAGCTGAGAAGAATTATCCTGGATAATAAATTGGGAGAGAATATCGAAGATATCAATCGAATTTTTCTCTATGGAGACATGGTAAAAGATGATATTCTGGAAAATTTACAAAACACCTATAATATTCGGATAGACCGGGCGAATCCATTTCGCCGGTTGCTATTTGCGCCAAACGTTAGTGTTGATGAAAATATCTGGTCACGCCCCGAGACATTTACGGTTTGTGTTGGATCGGCATTAAGGAAAAAATGAATTTTACATCACACACGAATTTAGAAAGTTTTCGGTAAATTGATTTTTAAATTTACAATTCATAGTCAAAAATAATGTCTAACACTATTGAGAGGAGAAGTCATGGTTGACATCAATCTCATTGGAGATGACCAGACTGATTTTGAGGGGGAAGAAAAAAAGCGCGAGTTTCAGAATACGTATGAAACCGATTCCAATGAACCAACGCCTTCAAGCTATACCAGCAGAGGGACAATGGATGATGCTGATTATACACTCGGGCGGGGTCGTTCAAAAAAAACGATCTACCTTTTGATTTTTAGCAGCATTATTCTTTTAGGAGTTGTCGGATATTTTTTACTGCAACAAGGGAAGGGGAAGAAAACCATTCCTGAAACGACAGCGACACAAAATGAAACACTTACTGTTAATGATACCAGCGGCTTTGGCCTGGATAGCCAGCCAGGAACCGCGATGGGTATTGCTCTTGATCCTTCCTTGAGAGAAAAAATCACCACAAATTATCGCGGGATCAACACGGTAAATACAATAATCAAAACCATACCAGCCAATGTCAATTTCACGATGATTTCCTACAGTGATGGGAAATTTTTATTAGAATTTCTGGCAAATAGTGATGCTGATATTAAC